>JAADES010000045.1 GCA_013153315.1 Aquificota bacterium | reverse complement strand
GAGAATCGCCACTTCGTAGTTTCCGCGTGCCAAGGTTTGGGCGACAAAACTTCCGACGACGCCCGCTCCCACTATGCAAATTTTCATTAAAGGTTTTAAGAATAAGAAGGAAAAACTTAAGCCCTATTATTTTCTCAATGAAGAACGACCAGCCAGAATAAAAGCCCTACGATAATCCGATAGACCCCGAAGGGGATAAAAGAATGTTTTTTTATAAAGTCTAAAAACCACTTAACCACTATGTAGGCACTAATAAAGGCCGTTATAAAGCCCACCGCCAGCAGTTGCCAATTTTCGAGACTAAATTCGTTGTGGTGTTTATAAACGTCGTAGGCGGTGGCCACCAGCATAGTGGGAACGGCCAACAAAAAGGAAAATTCCGCCGCCGTTTTTCTATCCAACCCCAAAAGTAGACCTCCTATTATGGTCGCCCCCGAACGGGAAGTTCCCGGTATCATCGCCAAAGATTGGAATAGTCCTATTGCAAAAGCTTTCCAATAGGGAATTTGGTCTTCGTCCTTTATAGGGGATGTTTTTCTATTTTTCAGCCAAAGTTCGACCAAAATGAAGATAACCCCACCGAGAATTAACATTGTGGCCACCACAAAGGGGCTAAATAGATAACCCTTAATAACCTTGTAGAGGAGAAAACCTAAAACCCCGGTAGGAATAAAGGCCACAATAATCCTTTTCCAGAGCTCTATATCGGAAAATAACCTTTTGTGGAAGAGGAAAACAATAGCCAATATGGAGCCAAGCTGAATAGCCACCTCGAAGGTTTTTTGAAAATCGGTCTGTTTAAGTCCCAAAAGGGTGGAAACTAAAATAAGGTGCCCGGTGGAGGAAACGGGCAAAAATTCGGTCAATCCCTCTACCAGTCCCAATATAAAGGCATCGAAAAAGGTCATTAATAGTTATTTAATCCACCCTTAGGACAACCTTTCCGAATTGTTTTCCCGCCTCTAGGTATTGGTGGGCTTTGTCCGCTTCCTTTAGGGGAAAAACTTTATCCACCACCGGTTTTAGCAAACCTTTTTCAAAAAGTTGGGAAATCCTGAAGAGGGTTGATTTTCGGCCCATATAGACACCGTTCATTTGTATTTCGTTGACGAAGTTATAACGAATATTAAAAACTCCTTTGTCGCCGGTGGTGGTTCCTAGAAAGGAAAGCCTTCCTCCTTTTTTAAGCAACCTAATGGAAATAGGAAGGGTTTGTTCCCCCACATGGTCTATAACAATATCCACCCCTTGGGGGAAGAGTTTTTTAACTTCCTCTTCCACATTTTGGGTTCGGTGGTTAATAACTATGTCGGCTCCCAATTGTTTTAACTTTTGGGCTTTCCAATCTTGGGAGGTTGTGGTTATTACGGTTGCCCCAAAAAGTTTGGCCAACTGCAACGCGGCCACCCCTACACCCGAAGCTCCACCCCAGATAAAAACGGTGTCGCCCGCTTGGATTTTGCCTTTATCAATTAACGCATTCCAAGCGGTTATGTAGGTTAGCGGGAAGGAGGCTGCCTCTTCAAAGGTTAAATTTTTAGGCTTTGGCACCACGTTGGTCTTGGGAACTTTTACATATTCGGCATAACCACCGTGAACCTGAAAACCTAAAATTTTGAATTCCCGACAATGGTTATCTTGACCGGACAGGCAAGCCTCGCATACACCGCAGGATAAATTAGGGTTTACCACAACCTCGTCGCCCGGTTTTACATGTTTGACCAAAGGCCCGACTTCCTCCACAACTCCCGCCACATCGCTACCTAATATGTGGGGCAAGGAAGGTTTAAAGGCCAAAGCCCCTTTTCTTATCCAAATATCCAAATGATTTAACGCTACCGCCTTGACCCTTACAAGAATTTCATCGGCCTCTATTTTAGGTTTGGGAAAATCTTCCGTATATTGGAAAACTCCCTTATCTCCAAAGGAGGTTAACAAAACAGCCTTCATAGGGAATTTTTTATATCTTCCAAAACCTAGAAGTGTTTAATTATCAAATAGACCTTAAAAGGGTTTTTCGGACTTTCCATAAAATAACACTCGCATGGAACACCTTGCAAGAGCCGACAGGGAGGTTTTTGAAGCTGTCGTTAAAGAAATGGATAGACAGCATTACTCCCTAGAAATGATAGCTTCGGAAAACTTCACCACCTATGAGATAATGGAAGCCGCAGGCACACCTCTAACAAACAAATACGCCGAAGGTTATCCCGGAAAAAGGTATTACGGTGGTTGTGAATATGTGGATATAGTTGAAAGCTTGGCGATAGAAAGGGCTAAAAAACTTTTCGGAGCGGAGCACGCCAACGTTCAGCCTCACAGCGGTTCCAGTGCAAACTTGGCGGTATATTTTGCATTGGCAAAGTGTGGTGACACCATTTTGGGCATGGATTTATCCCAAGGTGGCCACCTTACCCACGGCGCTAAGGTTTCCATTTCGGGTAAATGGTTCAATGCCATTTCCTATGGGCTAAACGAGAAGGAAGAAATCGACTATGACCAGGTTTACAAGTTGGCTAAAGAGCACAAACCCAAAATAATAGTTGCGGGGGCTTCGGCCTATCCGAGGGTTATAGATTGGGCTAAGTTTAAAGAGATAGCCCAAGAGGTTGGAGCCTATTTAATGGTCGATATGGCCCACTACGCGGGATTGATAGCGGGCGGAGCCTACCCCAGCCCTGTGCCCTATGCCGACGTTGTAACCTCCACCACCCACAAAACCCTAAGGGGGCCCAGAAGCGGTTTTATTCTTTCCAAAGCGGAGTTGGCTAAAAAGATAGATAAGGCTGTATTTCCCGGTATCCAAGGCGGCCCGCTAATGCACATAATCGCGGCTAAAGCCGTAGCCTTCAAGGAAGCTATGACCGACGAGTTTAAACAGTATGCCCACCAAGTTGTAAATAACGCCCGCGCCTTGGCCGAGGAACTATTAAAGTTGGGTTATAAGTTGGTAACAGGCGGAACCGACAGCCATATGGTTTTGGTTGACCTCCGCCCGCAGGGGCTCACCGGTAAACAGGTTGAAGAAGCTCTGGGAAAAGCAGGCATAACCGTAAATAAAAACGCCGTTCCCAACGACCCCCTACCTCCGACCAAAACTAGCGGTATTAGATTGGGAACCTCCGCACTAACAACCCGCGGAATGAAGGAAGACGATATGCGCCAAATAGCCCGCTGGATAGATACCGTAATTAAAAATATCGACGATGAAAAGGTTATAGAGAAGGTAAGAAACGAAGTCCACGAAATGTGCGATAGATACCCTCTATACCCCGAATGGAGAGAAAAAGCCCACCAACTTCTTAAGGGTTTAAAGTAATAAATCCATCTTTTGGAGAGCCTTTTCGAATATTTCTTTATCCCCTTTGTATTTCAATTTTTGTTTGGCTTTCTCTATAGGGAAAAATCTCGCATCTTTAACTTCCCAAGAGGGGACGGGTATACCGGCTACATACTTCATAAGGAAAAAATAAACAGTTTTGTAAACCTTAACCCCTCCCCAGGTAAAGAAATAGCTTATTTCCCCCAAATAGTCCACTATTTCGGCGTCGATATTGGTTTCCTCTTTAACCTCCCTTAGGGCGGCTTGCTCTTTGGTTTCTCCCTTTTCTATATGCCCTTTGGGAAAAGTCCATATATTGGAGGGATTTTTTATTAGCAAAACCTCCCTTTTTTCCTTTATAACCACCCCGCCGGCGGAAAATTCCCTCCTAACTGAGGGAGATTTTTTTATAGTTGCCTGTGTTAGGTTCCTTAATATTTCCGACGGAAGGTCTTTTTTGTCCTGCATTGTCAACAATGGATTAAATATAGCCCCAAAGAGGTAGGTTGGAATTAAAACAATTAGAAGTTGTATAAAAGAAAAGACTACTTAAGTCCCATCTCTTCTAAAACCTTATCCAAGTTTGGTTTTATCTTGTCGTAGAGTTCCAAAAAGTGTTGGGAAATTACCTTGGTAGCCCCCAATACGGGCATAAAGTTGGTGTCTCCATTCCAGCGGGGAACTATATGGCAGTGAATATGTTGCTCCAAACCTGCACCGGCCACCCTTCCCAAGTTCCAACCGACATTGAAACCGTGGGGGCTTATAGTCATTTTCAGGGCCTTTATACAAGCCTGGGTTAGTTTATTTATTTCCAAAAGCTCTTCCTCCGATAGGGAAGTAAAATCATCGGTGTGCCTAATGGGGCATACCATAAGATGCCCACCATTGTAGGGAAACAGGTTCATTATTACAAATGCTTTTTTACCTTTATGTAGAACCAAGTATTCTCTGTATTTTTCGCGAGGTTGTTTAATAGCTTCACAAAGAAAACACTCGGAGGAAATTTTATCTACATTTTCTATGTAGGCACTTCTCCAAAAAGCCCAAAGGTGCTCCATTTGGGTTTATTTTAAGTTTCTCTTTTCCTTCCGTTGGTTTGAGAATAAATAAACATCAATGGCTAAACCCCGCATAGTTTTTTTGACTAACAATTTACCTGTTACCGAAAACCTATTAAAATTCCTTTCCCAACAAGCGGAAATTATCTTGTATTCCGACAAACCTTCTTTGGAAAAATTTAAAGAATTTTCCCCTGATTGGTTTATTAGCTACAACTACCGCTTCATTATAGGGGAAGAAATTTTAAAAGAGTTCCCAAATAGGTTTATTAATCTTCATATTTCCTACCTACCTTGGAACCGCGGAGCCTATCCCAATTTGTGGAGTTTTATAGAAGAAACTCCCAAAGGTGTTACCATCCATTTAATAGACCAAGGTTTAGACACGGGCGACATTCTCTTCCAAAAGGAGGTTTTCATAGAAGAAGAAAAACATACCTTGGCAAGCTCTTACAATCTCCTTCATAAGGAAATACAAACTTTATTTATCCAAAATTGGGAACGGATAAAAACTGAAAACCTTTGTCCCAAACCTCAACAAGGTAAAGGAACCTTTCACACCGTAAAGGAATTTAAGAAGTATTTGAAACCTATAATTGACAAACACGGCTGGAATATACCCATTCCTTTGTTTAAAAAGTTGGCCAGGGAAAGACTTAAACAGATGAAGGGGGAAACTAAATGTTAAAAACCTTCTTAGTATTCTACGGTTATCTATCAATCTACTTCGGTTGGAGTTATTACATAGTAGTTTTCCTATCTTTTGCGGTAGCCCTTTATTTTCTCCTAATAAGGAAAGAAGATTTATTTAAAACCTCCGAAGTGTTTATTAAAACCATTACCACATTAGGGATTGTAGATTTAATACTTTCATCGGTGGTGGCATTTTATTTAACCTTGTCCTGGTTAAATAGTTGATGCTATACTAAAAAGGTTACCCTGCTTCTCCCTCCCCCAGAGGGAGAGGCCGAAAATAAACGTCCGGAGGGAAAAAATGGGAAAAAGACACTACGAGCGTGAAAGGTATTATGAAACTGTCTTTGTAGTTAAACCCACCCTAACCGAAGAAGAATACAAGCAGGTCGTTGAAGCGGTTAAAAACGAAATTACCCGTAAAGGCGGTCAAATCCTCTATGAGGAGGATTGGGGCCTAAGACAGTTTGCTTATCCCGTGGAGAAATTCAACCACGGAAGATATTACCTAATCCAATTTAAAGCTGTAAACGAAGGAGAACCCCCCTATGAAAATCTCAACGTTCCCAATGAATTGGAATTCTTCTATCGCGTGAATGAAAACATTATTAGGTGGCTTACAAGCAAAATTAAAAAATCTGAAGTTAAAGGTCAGTCTAAAGAGCAAGGCTAAAAGCTAATTTGAAAGGTTATGAACTACAACAAAGTCATCATTATCGGACGCCTGGTCAGAGAACCCGAAATATCCAATCTGCCTTCGGGCACACAAGTGGCAAACTTTGTTATAGCCTACAACCGCAGTTTTAAAGACCAAAGCGGACAGTGGAAGGAAGAAAGCCACTTTTTCGACGTTAAAGTATTCGGAAGGCTTATCCAACAAATTGTTCAACGCCTAAGAAGGGGCGATTTAGTTCTTGTTGAAGGCCGATTGCACCAGGACAAGTGGCTGGACAAAAATACGGGCGAACCAAGAAGCAAAATCCGCATAGTGGCCCTCGACATTAAACTGCTTTCTCCTACCCGAGGTGTTAAAAGTGAAACTCCTCCCACAATGGAGGATGTAGAGCTACCTCCTTTGGAAGAAGATATCTTGCCCCCTGCCAAAGGAGGGGAAGAAAAAGGCGAATTAGATTTAGAAAAATTCCTTTTTGGGGAAGAAGAACCTAAAAAACCCCAAAAAGAGGATAAAGATAAAGACCTGGACGATTTAGATGATTTAATCCTTTAACCTGTTTAAAAACCTCTAAAGGAGGAGTGAAATGTTAAAAAAAGGTAAAAAGAAAGTTTGCGAATTTTGCCAAAACAAAAGGGAACCCGACTATAAAGATGTAGAAACCCTAAAAAAATATCTCTCTCCCAGAGGAAAAATAATCCCCTCCAGACAAACCGGTGTATGTGCCAAACACCAAAGAAGGTTGGCGGTGGCCATTAAGAAGGCCAGACAGTTGGCCCTACTACCCTACGTGGTTTATTAATTTCCACCTTCCCTTTTACGGAATTAAATAGGAGGTTGAACCGATGAAGGTAGTTCTAATAAAAGATGTTCCCGGATATGGAACCTACGGAGATGTTATAAACGTAAAAGATGGTTTTGCCAACAACTATTTAATACCCCGCGGTTTGGCCTTGCCCGCCACCGAAGGTAACATAAAACACGTTCAAGATGTTCTAAAACAAAAACAAAGAAAACTTGAAAGGGAAAAAGCCAAAGCCAAAGAGATAGCAGAAAAAATAAATAACTTGGTTATAGAAATAGCCCGCCCTGTGGGTGTTACCGGAAAACTTTACGGAGCAATTACCGTAAGCGAAATAGCGGAAAAAATAAAAGAGCTAACAGGTGTTGAAGTTGACAAAAGAAAAATAATGCTAAAAAGCCCCATTAAAAACGTAGGAAGATACAACATTAGAGTAAAACTTCACCCCGAAGTTACCGCAACCGTTACCGTTGATGTAAAACCTTCCGAAGTTAAATAATTTCTTTTTCCCCTCTTTATTAGGTTCTTATTAATAACTAAACCTTCAAAGGGTTTTGGTTTTAAATCCAAAGCCCTTTTTTTCCTCTTTTCTGGTAAGAAGAAAACTTACAAGGCGGGAAATAAAAGCTAAATATTCTTCCCTTAAAAGTTATATTTATCGAAAATTAAATCTAAAACCAAAGGTTGGATTTCTATTTTCCATTCCCTCATAGGGAGGTCGTTCCTACCTACAACGGTAACCATTCCGCTGTTTTCCAGGTAAAGGAGGACTTTAACAACATCAACAAAATCGCAAGGGAAAAGAGACGCAAATTCCTCCAACTCGTAATTAGGAAAGGGAACATTGGCGTTTTTATACCTTTCCAAAAGTTCGTTTTTTATCTCGAAAAGTAAATTTTCAAAATCGCAAGGCTTTTTTTCCTTTCTTCTTTTTTCCTCCTTTAAACGGGGAAAGCTGTTTCTCTTTAGGAAAGCGTCCATCACAACTTAAGTTATTCTAAAAGCCGCAAAAACTCTATAGATAAAATTGGACACTACACGATGGCTTTAAAAAAAAAGGTTCTCCTAAAAGCGTTTTTATCTATAACGCTCCTTTCAGGCGGCTTGGTAATTTCTTCCTGTGCCCATAAGGAAACGGAAGCCTACAAAGCCAAGCAGGCCCAAATATATTACCAGGAAGGTTTAAAGTATTTCCAAAGAGGGGATTACGAAAAGGCGGCCGAAAAATTTAGAAAAGCCCAGCAATATATGGCCTACCTAACGCCCGAGCAAATTAAAACTTTAAACTACGACTTGGCAGTTGCCCTTTACAAGGCGGGAAAGTATGAGGATGCCATATTGGAGTTGGAGGATTTTATAAAGTTTTACCCTTCGGCTCCGCAAATTGAGCAGGCCTATGTAATGTTGATAAAAGCCTATCTAAAAATATCCCCCGACGCTTGGAGAGACCAAACCTATACCGAAAAAGCCCTCCGCTTGGCAAAAAAATTCCTCCAACTCTATCCCGACAGTCCCTACCGTCCCCAGGTGGAGGAGCTGATTTTTGAGGCCAAAAGGAAATTAGCGAAACACCAATATTTGATAGCAAAATTTTATGAGGATTACGGCTATTATTACCCCGCGGCGGTAAGGTTTGAATACCTCCTTTTGACTTATCCCGACTTTATAAATTACCAAGATGTGTTATTCCATTACATCAAAAACCTCTATTTGGTTCCCAAATACGCCCGAAAGAAGGAAGAATATTTCCACGACCTCTATGAGGAACTAAAAGAAAAAATCCAAAAAGGGGAACTCGAAGATAAAAAGGCAGCCCAAAAAAGGTTGGAGTTTTACGAGCAACAAATCCAAAGGTGGGAGAAAATTGCTAAGGAAGCCGTAAAAAAGGGTGATGAAAACCTAAAAATTTATGCCCAAAAGTTCGGCAAGGATAAAAACTACCAACTACTTTTAAAAATTAAAAAAGGAGAATGGAGTCAGTCATGGGTAGAGAAACTCTTTTAAAAAAAATAAACGACCTCTTGGATTCTAAAAAAGCCGAAGATATATCGGTTTTGGACGTTAGGGGTTTAACCTCTTTGGCCGATTATTTCGTTATAGCTTCGGCCAATAGCGACGTGCACGCTCGGGCTTTGGCCGATTATGTGGAAGAGGAGGTTAAAAAAACTTTAAAGGAAGTCCCCCACCATGTAGAGGGTAAGGAACTGGGCCGTTGGGTTGTTTTAGATTACGGGGATACCATCGTCCACATAATGCTCCCCGATGTTAGGGATTATTACGGTATCGATTGGCTATGGAGTGATGCTAAAAAAATAGAATTCAATAAGGAAAACCAAAAAGAGGAAAATAAAGAGAACTCCTAAGGGTTTTCTTTGTTTTCCTTTCCCTAAAAGGGGTTTATGTCAAACAATTTAACCGCATTGGTGGTAGTGATTTTGTCCAACATAGGTAAAGGAACCTTTAACAACTCCGAAAGGAATTTCAAAGTAAAAAACACATAGGGGGGCATATTTTTCTTCCCTCTTTTGGGAACGGGTGCCAAATAGGGGCTGTCGGTTTCTACCAAAAGCCTATCGAGGGGTATTTTCTTTGCTAACTCCTGCAACTGTTTCGCATTTTTATAGGTAACAATCCCCGAAAGGGAAATGTAAAATCCCAAATCCAAAGCTCCTTTCAGGAGTTTTTCCGTCCCCGTAAAGCAGTGGATAACGCCTTTTTCTACACCTGCTTCTTTGAGAATGGCCACCGTATCCTCGTCGGCATCGCGAGAATGTATCACTACCGGCAGGTCTAACTCTTTGGCTATGAATAGCTGCCGGAGAAAAATTTTCCTTTGGTTTTCTTTACTAGAGTAATCCCTATAGTAGTCCAGCCCGCATTCGCCTATGGCAACCACTTTGTCGCTGTTTTGTTTGTATAGGTTTTTTAAGTTTTCCAAATCTTCGGGGCTAACTTTGTCCGCCTCGTAGGGGTGATAACCTATAGCACACCAGACGGTCTCGTATTGGTTGGCTATGCTTACAGCTTTGGGTATCTCTTCGTGGTCGCAACCTACGGTTATAACGGCGTCCAAAGGTATTTCAACCCCCGAAGGGCAATCTTTATTTATCAAACACCTTATGGTGGCTTCAAAATTTTGGTGGTCTAACATATCCAAATGGGCGTGGGTGTCTATCATTGGGAAATATTTTTAGGGTCAAAGGTTTTATAGGAAAGGGAAAATATTCGAAAGTTTTCCCAAAGATGTTTTAGGCAACCTCTTTAACCAGGGAAGGGTCGGTAATTTCTTCCACAAAGGGGTTTTTGTCCTTTACAGGTCTATTCCCTTCCAGGATTTGAATGTAATTTGTCCATCCTTTGCCGCCGAACATTCTATTGTCCTCGCGAAGGATGAAGGTGTTGGGTAAAACTTTAACTTCCAATTTGGGTTCTTTTACATTTTCCACCTCTTGGAGTTGACCCTCAACTTTGGCGGAAAAGATTTTGTCCCCTACGGAGTTCCATAACATTATCCTTCCTTTGTCGGTTAGTATTAATAGGTTTCCATCAAAGGGAACAACTCCTTGAGCGTTTTCCGAAGGGTCGGCCGATAGGTCAACTATGGAGCCTTTGTCAAACTCTTCTTTTCTAACAATTTCAACCACTTCAATTAAACCGTCGCGGCGGCCTATTACAAGGTAGTTTTCGGAAAATTTAACGGCGGTAACGGGGGCCTCTTGGACATAGGTAGCTATAAGTTCCCAGGTGTTTCGTTTAAATAACGAAAGTTTTCCGTCCCAGCTGGCTATAGCTACATAATTCCCGTCGGGGGAGATATCCAACCTCCATAGCCTCTCTTCGGAAGTTTCTATTAGTTTGTCAACTTCCCCACTTTCGATGTCCCACAGAACAGCTTTCCCGTCCCAGGAGGTAGAAATTAGATATTTCCCGTCGGGGGTAAATTTTAGGTCGGAAATTAAATCCTCGTGGTAGGTTAGAGTTTTTTCAACCTCCCAATTGTCGGTGGAAATTAGGTAAATTTTGTAATCTCCACATCCTGCAGCTATATATTTTCCGTCGGGGGAAAAGGCTACCGACATAACCCCTTCCTCGGGGAGGTCGATATCTTTTACCATTTCCCAAGTTTCGGTATCCCAAACGTTAATATCCCTACCTTCTCCGGCGGCTATTAGATATTTCCCATCGGGGGAGAAATCTACACCCAACACATCTATAAAATAGCTTTCCAAAATTTTCACCGGTTGGAGACTATCCAAATCCCAGACCGAGATTAGATTCATATTGTGGGAAATCGCTATCCAATTGCGGGCGGGATTTTTGGCTATACGGTAGGAGTGGGTTACCGGTATATCCAATGTTGCCACTTTTTCGGCGGTTCGAATATTTAAAATTTGCGGGCTTGTGCCAGAGGTGGCAACAACCACATAGTCTTTATAGGGGTATACATCGTTTATAACGGCGAATTCTTTATACTTTGTTAGGGGTTTGAATTCCAATTTCTCAACTTTTTTCTTACCCGAAAAGAGGACTATTTTTTCGTTAAGAACTCTTACCAACTTTTGGCCTTTAGCCAGCATATCCTGCTCGCCACCGTGCACTTCGGTGGGAGCAACGGGGTCGGCCGGGCCAAATATTACTTTATTACCCTCTATTTCCAATTTCTGCCTAATGGCTAAAGAGCCGACCTTTTTATAAAGGTATAAATTACCCTCTTGGTCGAGATTTAAGGCCTCGGCGGGAGAACCTATATCTATGTCGGCTATCTCTTTTAGAGTTTGGAAGTTGTAGACCTTTAGGCGGTTTCCGTAGCCATAAAAAAGATAGTCTTTCCAAAGCTCGTAGGCTCCCCACCCCGAACCTTTTTCGCCCAGCTGGGTTAGGAATTGAGGGTTTTCTCCTTCCCACAGCCAAATTCTTACCAGTCCGTCGCTGCCGCGGGCTACTATGTAGGGTTGACGGTATTTAAAACCTTTATAGGTAGCCTCTGAAGGGAAGGTATACTCAACGCGGTATTCGGCAAATAGGGGAAACTTCTTAAGGATTGGAATTATTTCACTCTTTACGGGCAATATTTTTTCCAACTCCGACCGTTTGGATTTAAAAAATAGATACTTCCTTAGAAAGGAGTGGAATTTTTCCAATACCTCTTGTAGGTTTTCTATACCCAAATCAAGGGCTTTGAGTTCCAAAAAAATTAGAAATTTTTCCGGGTCATGGTGGTATTTTAAAAGGGCCCTCTGATATATCTCAAAGAAGTTTTTTTCCTCTTCGGTGAAAGTTATATCTAATAGCATTTTAACCCCCTTAGGTTGAATTATTATTGGTTGAGTCGCTTTATAAGGTAAAAATAGGAATATTAGGCTTCGAGGGTTTCTAAGTCCTTTAGAAGCTGTCCGGCGGTGCGGTAGCGTTGGAGAGGGTCGGGGTTAACCATTTTTAAAAAGATTTCTTTTATTTTCCCTTCCAACCCTTTAGGGGTTTCCACTATCCCGCGGCGGTTTTTGGCCAACTCCTCGGCGGGGTTGGAAGCTTTAAAGGGGTGATGACCCTCCAGCATATAGTAAAAAAGGCAGCCGAGGGAAAAAATATCGCTGCTTCGGTGGATTTCCCCATGGAAAACTTCGGGGGCAATAAAGCCCACCGTTCCTTTTATATCCAATATTCCGCTATAACCGCGGGTTTTTAAGAGTCCAAAATCTCCAAGTTTCCAAATCCTACTTTGGTTGGAAAACTTAGACAAAACATTTTCCGGTTTTATATCAAAGTGAATATAACCTTTGGTGTGTAAATAATCCAACCCTCGGGCGATTTGTTTTAATATGGAAACCGCTTCGGGAAGTTTTAATTTTCCACCCCTTTGGATAACAAAATTTTTTAAATCTCCTCCGTCTGCATATTCGTAAAGTAGATAAATCCTCTTTTTGTCTCTGCTTAAAAAGTAGGAATAGAGTTTTACCAAGTTGGGATGGTTAAATAACAAAACTGATTGGGCCTCCTTCATTAACAAATCGGTATAAAGGGGGTCTTTGGATACTTTTAAAGCGTAGATTTGCCCCGTATGGATATCTTGAACTTTATAAACCCTTCCGAAGCGTCCTTCACCCAGTTTTTCCAATACCTTGTAATGGTTTAGAACAATAATGTTTAACCCCTCCCCGCAAAAGTTTAAATTTTGGTTTAAGAAGATATTGGAATATTATCTCGGGCAGGCTTTACATTTTGTTGATAATAATCGCAGAGGTCGTCGAGCGGGCATTTTTCACAAAGGGGTTTGCGTGCAAGGCAGATATTTTTCCCGTGGTTTATTAATAGTAGGGACAAATCCAACCAATATTTGGGCGGTATTTTTTTGGCCAAATCTTTTTCTACCTTTTCGGGTTTGGTTTCCTTGGTTAGACCCAAACGGTTGGCAACGCGAATAAAGTGTCTGTCGGTAATAAGGGCGGGTTTTTTAAAAGCACCTCCTACCACCATATGGGCGGTTTTTCTTCCCACCCCCGGGAGTTTTACCAAAAGTTCCACATCGTCGGGAACTTTTCCATCAAATTCCTCAATAAGGATTTTACAGCATTCCAGTATTTTGTTAGTTTTTTGTCTATACCAACGAACGGAGCTAATTTTTTGAGCTAACCCATCGAAGGATAACTCTAAAATTTTTTGAGGCCCATCGACGGTTTTAAAAAGTTCTTTTGCCACTCGGTTTATTTTTTTATCGCTGTCTTGGGCGGCCATTATAGCCATTACCAACAGTTGGAATTCATTTTCATACTCCAATTCCAGCTTAGGGTCGGGGTAGAGTTTTTTTAACCTCCTAATTATCTCCTCCACCTTTTGAACAATATCCATCAGAGGATAAAGTTAGGGAAGTTAAACTTTTTAAAAGATGTTGGAGAAACTATCTTCTCGGGTGCAAAATTTGAAACCTTCCCCCACCTTGGCTATTAGTGCCAAAGCTAAACAGCTTCGAGCCCAGGGGATAGATGTTATAGGTTTCGGTGCGGGAGAGCCCGATTTCGATACCCCCCTTTTTATAAAGGAGGCGGCAATAAAGGCTTTAATGGAAGGGCAAACCAAATACGCCCCCGCCGCGGGAATCCCCCCTCTACGCGAAGCCTTGGCGGAAAAATTCAGTAAGGAAAACGGTATCGACTACAAACCTTCGGAAATAGTAGTTTCGGCCGGGGCAAAAAATCTACTCTTTCTAATATTCCTAATGCTCCTAAACGAGGGGGATGAGGTTTTGGTTCCCACCCCTTACTGGGTGAGCTATACCGAACAGATAAAACTTTTCGGGGGAAAACCTGTAGAAGTCCCTACCGAGGAGGAGAAAGGATTTTCCCTATCCTTGGAGGATATAAAACCCTTTGTAACCGACCGCACCAAGGTATTGATTTTAAATTCTCCCAACAACCCCACGGGGGCGGTAATAGAGGAAAAAGAACTTAAGAGGATAGCCGAATTTTGTCTGGATAAGGGAATTTTTATAATTTCCGACGAGTGTTATGAAGCTTTTACCTACGACGGTTTTAAACATATTTCCACCGCATCTTTGGACGAGGAAATAAAAAAGATTACCTTTACTGTAAATGCCTTTTCTAAAACCTACTCCATGACCGGCTGGCGGGTGGGTTATGTAGGTTGCCCCAACGAGGAGTTCGCAAAAGTGTTGACCAACCTAAATAGTCAATCTATATCCAACGTTACAACCTTTGCCCAATACGGGGCTCTGGAGGCATTGAAAAACCCCGAAGCCCGCAAGTTTGTAGAGAAAATGAGAACAACCTTCGAAAGGAGAAGGGATTTAATCCTTTCCAAGCTGATGGAAATTCCCGATGTAAAGGTTAACACCCCCAAAGGGGCTTTTTATGTATTTCCAAATTTCCGCAACTGGGTGGCAAAATTTAACGACGATATAGAATTTGCCGCTTACCTGTTGGACGAGGCTAAGGTTGCCGTTGTGCCCGGAAGTGCTTTCGGCTACGAAGGTTTCTTAAGGATTTCCTACTGCAACAGCGACGACGAAATAATCGAAGGTATGGAAAGGATTAAAAAAGCCATTGAAAGGTTGTCTTAAAAATTTCCCCTTTTTGGTTTTATTTATTGTCCTCCAAGAAGAACCTTTGGGCGTTGTCCAAATCCACTATTAGGAGAATAGGAACATCTTCAAAACATTTGGAGTAAGCTAATATAGGCTTATCAATCATAGCCTCATTTTCTATCGCCTGCTCCAGTTCTTCGGGGGTAGAACCGCTGATGGGATAGGATACCCTTAGGTCGTAAACATAAAAACCTACTTTGTCGGTTCCTAACCTTTCTTTTAGAAGGCGATAGAGCATTTTAACATGGGTGTAATACTCCAGTATGTCGGTCGGTTCCTTTATGTGCATAAGTATTTCGTTGGAAAATTTGATAAAGTCTTTAATGTTTTTCTCTTCGGTAAGCTGCTGGGCTTTTTCGCAGGCTTTTAAGATGATTAGAACATTTTTGTCGTTGCTAAAGGCTACCAGGGCCCCTTGTTCTGCCATAGTAGAACCTCCTTGCTTATTGGGAAGTAGGGGTCAACTTTCAATATATAAGGAAATATATCCGATAGCATTTAACAACCATTAAGGGTTAAAATAGAAAATCCCTTTATCCTTTTTGGGTAAGGCTTTTTTTTAATAATTCCTTCTTATGGAAATAGCACTCTTTTTTATGTCCTTTATAGGGATTTTGTTGGCGGCGGAACTTTTTACCAATGCGGTGGAAGATGTGGGCGATAGGTTGGGTTTATCCCACGGTGTGGTGGGCAGCATATTGGCGGCGGTGGGCACGGCTTTGCCCGAAACTTTGGTGCCAATTGTAGCCCTGCTGACAGGTTCGGGCGAAGCAAAAGAGCACATAGCCAACGGGGCTATATTGGGAGCCCCCTTTATGTTGGCTACTTTGGGTTTTTTCATCATCGGGTTGGCGGCCTTAATTAAAAGGCAAAAGGAAATTAAAACAAACTTCTTCCTAATAGAGAGGGATTTATATTTCTTCCTAGTTTTCTACGGATTGGTTTTGATTATTTCTCTGTTGCCCGTGGGCGAATGGGTTAGGCATACCGTAGGGCTTTTACTCTTGGGCGGATACGGTTATTACATCTACCACGTTGTAAAAGAAGGGGGCGACCAGGTAGAAGCCGAGGAAGGCCTGCATTTTTCCAAATATTTACGAATGCCCGAACACCTTGCAACTTCGGTTATACAGTTAATAAGCTCTCTTTTAGTTCTGCTTATTTCGGTGGAAGTTTTTGTTCATAGCTTACAGCTCTTATCTTCCAAGTTAGGGGTTTCTCCTATGGTCTTCTCCCTTCTGGTGGCTCCTGTGGCTACCGAGCTTCCCGAAAAGTTCAACAGCTTTTTCTGGTCGCTTAGGGGTAAATTTGAGTTGGCCTTCGGAAACATAACGGGGGCAATGGTTTTTCAGTCGACCATACCCGTTTCGGTCGGTTTAATGTTCACCGATTGGGAAATAGGAAGAATAGGTATCCTTTCTGGGTTTATAGCTTTGGTCGGTGCTACTTTGGTTCTTTATCAAATAAAACTAAGGAAGGAAATATTAAGCTTCCTCCTATTGTTGAACGGTCTCTTATATTTGGTTTACCTATTTTTGGTTTTCTAAACCTCCTTTATATCCCCCGTTTGGGATATTTTTTCCAAAACCTTAGAGGTGAACTTTAGAGCGTCCCTATCCCACTTGTTAATTTTGAAAGATACATACCCGTTTTTGGTTTTGTTAACCAAATCCACATTTATTAGGTATTCCTCCGGTTCATCGGGAAAACGCACCGCTATCATGAAACCATCTTTTAAAACTTCTTCGTCCACATTGTAGGGTTTTCTAATGAACACTTTCATCCCCTTTAAGGAAATATCGACAAGGTTTCCCATTCCCAGCGGGGTGTCAACCAATATCCCCAAGGGCTCCACATAGAACCTTCGGAATTTTCTTCTTTCCTCTATGGGGGCCAACTCTTTGTTCAACAGTTGAAGGCAGGTATAAAAAAAATCGGAAGTAACTTTAACAGGTTTTTCAAATTTGGCCGAAATAAAATTCTCGGCCACCTTTACGGGAGTAATAACAAATTTATAGACCTTATCGACGGAGGGAATTTTAGCCTCTACAAAAACGGGGGTGCCTTCGGTTAAAGGTTTTAACCACTTGTGGACTTTTATTTTTACACCTCCGAGGGAAACGTTTTCAACTATACCCTCAAAGTATTCGGAGCGGATAGGAATATTTAACCTCTCAACGTTAAACCTAACAAATTTCCTCCTTTCAAGGAAATAACCGAGAATGATTATCCGAAGAATGTTTCTTTCTTCATCGTAGTGGTAGGGGGAAATTTCTATAAATTGGAGCTCCTGCTGAAGGCGGGGTATTCGGACTATGTAAGTATCCCAAAGGTCTACGTTTATTAACCCCTCCAAAACTTCGGCCTCTAGAAAAAAATCCTCCGCTTTAAGGACTCGGAACTTAAAACTTTTTAGGGGATTGTTATGTTTATAAGCTATATAAACCTCTCCGACCTTAAATTCCATAATGGAACCCTCAATGTGCTTTTCCTATCAATTCTTTAAATGTAGCGATTTGTTTCCTTTCCATGAATTTTTGTATTCCTTCAATAATTTGGAGGGGTGCGGTCGGCTCGTAAAAGTTGGCCGTCCCCACTTGAATGCATGAGGCACCCGCCAATATGTGTTCCAAAGCATCTTCGTAGGTTGTAATTCCGCCCATGCCTATTATGGGAACCTCTTGACCAACCTCTTCGAATACTTGATAAACCATTCGAACGGCTATAGGCAATATTGCGGGCCCCGATAAACCGCCTGTTTTTATGGATAGCTCGGGTTTCATTTTTTCAACGTTTATTTTCATTGCCAATATTGTGTTAATTAAAGAGAGCCCGTCGGCCCCTGCTTCCACACATACGCGGGCAAATTTTTTTATGTCCCCTACATTGGGGGATAGTTTTACTATTACCGGCTTGGATGTGGCTTTTTTGACCTTTTCTATTAAGGAAGCTAAGACCCTTTCATCGTGGCCGAAAATCATACCTCCCTTCTTTACGTTGGGGCAGGAAACGTTAAGTTCGTAGGCTACTATTTTTGAGCACCCATTTAGGGCTTTGATAACTTCAACATAACCCTCTTCGGTTTCATCAAATACATTGGCCACAAGGTGGGTATCTATTTTTTCCAGCTGGGGGTATATTTCGGTTAAAAATTTTTCCACACCGGGGTTTTGCAGACCTATGGCGTTGAGCATTCCGCAGTAGGTTTCCACTATCCTCGGTGGTTCATTCCCTTGGCGGGGTTTTAAAGAAAGTCCTTTTAAAACTACCGCCCCCAGTTGCGAAATATCGTAAATTTGATTAGCTTCCAGACCGTAGCCGAAAGTTCCCGAGGCAACCCATACGGGGTTTTTAAATTTAATGCCCCACAGTTGGATGGATAAATCTACCGCCATTGGAGTTTATAAATGCTAAGACCTTATAAAGGAAGAAGAGATTAAAAAAAACCTATTTAGGAAAGCTGTTTATCCCAGTATTTCTCCAAGATGGGTTTGGTTTCGGCTATAAATTCCAACACAAAAGGTAAATCTTTTAAATAAATTTGGGTGGCACTGTCGCTTTTTGCCTCCGGCGGGTTGGGGTGAACTTCCATAAATACACCGTCGACGCCCACCGCCAAGGCCGCCCTCAGAAGGGGAAAAATAAATTCCCTCATTCCGCCGGAGCTGGAGCCCTGACCTCCGGGCATTTGAACCGAATGGGTTGCGTCGTAAATAACTTTAGCAAATTGTCCCATTATTGGTAAGCTTCTAAAATCCACCACCAGGTTGTTATAACCGAAGGTTGTTCCCCTTTCGGTTAGGTATATCTCTTTAGCCCCCCCGTAGGTTAATTTTTCCACTATGTATTTTGTGTCCCACGGGGCAAGAAATTGTCCTTTTTTTACATTTACAGCCTTGGCATATTTGGCACTTTCCAATAGTAGGTCGGTCTGACGGCACAAAAAGGCGGGAATTTGAACTATATCGACCACCTCGGCAACCGGTTTAACCTGCCAAGTTTCGTGGACATCGGTCGTTGTTTTTAATCCATATTTTTCCTTTATCCGTTTTAGTATTTCTAAACCCTTTTGAAGACCCACACCCCTAAAGGAATAAACCGACGTGCGATTTGCTTTATCAAAAGACCCTTTGAAGACAAATTCAAATTGGGGATACGCCTTCGAAAGTTCCTTTATTTTTTCGGCTACCTGCAATGGGATTTCTTCGTTTTCCAAAGCACAGGGGCCGGCTATTATTAGAAACCTTTTGTTGGACATTTATATAGGAGGATATCCTAAAGGTGGATTTTTTAATTGGTGGCTGGGCGGGGAATCGAACCCCGGACCTGGGACTTATGAGATCCCCGCTCTAGCCAACTGAGCTACCCAGCCTTTGCAAAATTTTTAATATACCAAATTTTTCCTTCGGAGTCAACTCTTTAAAGAATAAGAAAGGCGGAAATTTAGGATAGCAGCGTATTTACTTCGGGGAACATTTTCTTTAACTGTTTTCTTAGCTCTTTCACGTTTATACGCTTTCTGGCTCCTCGGGTTTTCACAGCGAAAATTCGGTCGCGGGTTTGTATTCCCGCCTGATTTAGCCACAATCTAACAGCCTCGCGCGATACACCAAATATTTTGGCAATAAGTTCCATAGAATAACGCTTTTGATTGTAGAGATAATCTAAGACGGCCCTTCCGGGGAATCTAGATTTCCTTGCCATTGCCTACCACCTCCTCCTCCTTGTTTTTTTTAGATAACCTTTAAATCTAAAAAATTTGCCATTTTAAAACCATGCTTGTTGGCATATAATCACCATTGTAAACTTTAGTGCCTCAACTTTGCAATTTTGTATACATTTATAACCCATTTTAAGACTGAAAATCAATATTAAAAATTACGAATGAGGGAATAAACTTAGTGCTAACTATCTTGAAAGGTCTTTAACCTTAAAAAACCGACAAAAGGGAATATAAATTCAAACCCTATGAGCGTAGAGTTGGTTAAAAGCTACTTCCAAAAAATGGACCTAAGGAATTCGGTTCCCTGCGGTGGAGATGTAAAAATTCCCGCCGTGGTTGGATTTATCTTTCCCGAACAGCTTAAGGAACAGTTGGAAAAAGGAGAAAAACCCCTAATAGTGGACGTAAGGGAAGAGTGCGAAGCCCAAAAAATGCCCTTCAAAGCCGAGGGGGTGGAAGTTAAAGTTATCCCCCTAAGGGAGCTAATGGACCGTTTAAACGAAATCCCCAAAGATAAGCCCGTAGTTTTGGTGTGCAACTTTGCTATTAGGGCATCTATGGCAAAAATGGCCTTGGATTTGGTAGGCTACAACAACGCCAAGGTTTTAAAAGGCGGCGTTGAACAGTGGAACCAGCTCAATAAATAAAACTTCCTAACTTTGCAATTTTTTTAATTTTCCCTTTTGTCGGTTATCGAATTTTAACCTTAGCGTGGGAAAGAATAAAGTCGTCTACGTATGTCAAAATTGCGGATATACAACCGGTAGGTGGTTGGGTAAATGTCCCGAATGTGGGGGTTGGAATACCTTCACCGAAGAGGTTGACATTTATACCCCCACCGTTAAAAGGAAGGGAGCTTTAAATTTCTTAACCTCTTCGGGAAAACCCATTCCTATATCCCAAGCTAAGGAAATCGAATATATAAGGTTCTCCAGCGGGATAAAGGTTTTAGACAATGCCCTCGGCGGGGGATTGGTTAAAGGTCAGGTTGCCCTCATAGCGGGTCAGCCGGGAATAGGAAAATCCACCCTTCTTTTGCAGTTGGCCTACAAACTTTCCCACCAAGGGAAGAAAGTTCTTTACGTGAGCGGTGAGGAATCGGTCGACCAAATATATTTAAGGGCTAAGCGTTTGGGAGCCCTCAATGATAATCTTTTGGTCTATTCAGAAACGGTCTTGGAAAAAATAGAAGAGACGGTAGAAGACATTTCCCCCGATGTGCTTATATTGGACTCCGTGCAAACCGTTTTCTCAACCGAGTTGGAAAGTTCGGCCGGTAGCGTTTCCCAAGTTAGGGAAGTTTCCTATAGACTAACCGAACTTTCTAAGAGAAAGGAAATTACCACCTTTATAGTCGGCCACGTTACCAAAGAGGGGCAGATAGCGGGGCCCAAGGTTTTGGAGCATATTGTGGATACAGTCCTCCAATTTGAGGGAGAAAGGGGAAGTTTTTACCGAATTTTAAAGGTTTTAAAAAACCGTTTCGGCCCTTCGGGGGAAATGGCCGTTTTTAAAATGACCACCTTCGGGTTGGAGGAAGTGCCCGAACCTTCGGCCTTCTTTATTTCCGAAAGAAATGCAGACCGTGCGGGAACGGTAATTTTTCCCCACACCGAAGGAAATAAGCCGGTATTGTTGGAAGTACAGGCTTTGGTCTTGCCTTCGGTTTACACCAACCCCCAACGCCGCAGTGAAGGTTTTGACCCCAACCGTTTGGCTATATTGCTTGCCATTCTGGAAAAGGAAGCTGGCATTTTTCTCAGAGATAAAGATGTTTTTGTCAATATTGTGGGCGGTATAGAGGTGGATGAACCGGGAATAGATGCGGCCGTGGCGGTGGCAATAGTTTCTTCATTTAAAGATATTCCCCTTCCTCCCAATGTGGCAGTTTTTGGAGAAATGGGACTTACCGGCGAAATTAGAAACGTATACTTTGCCGAAGCTCGTATTAAGGAGGCCAAACGGTTCGGTTTCAAAAGAATATTGGCCCCCAAAAGTGTGGCTCTGGAGTTAAGAGAACCCGGTGTGGAAGGTTATAGACATATAACCGAACTTTTGGAGGCTTTGGATTTAACTTAACCCCCTTTTTAGGAAGAAAGAAAAAAAGAACCTAAAAGGGTTAATCGAAAAGCTGAACCACCTCGTCGGGGATAAAATCTCTATTGGACTTATCGAGGTGAATATGTATTGCCCCCGGAAGTCTTCTTATTTCCCCTACCACTTTGTGGACATCTCTAACGGGAATGGTTGCAACCACATTTAGGCGGTCATCATAAAAAATTTGTCTTACCAAATCGCGGAATTTCTTGGAAAAAAGTTCCATTTTTCCTATTTCATCGATAACGATAACCTTTCTGCGGTCTTTACGGGCTTCTTTAATAGCCTTTTCCAAAATAGGAATTGCTATATCTTCGAAATACTGAACGTTTACACCGTAGGAGCCTACCAATTTTTTGGATGTGAAAATTTTGGAGGCAAATATTCTTTTTTTCCCGTCGGTGGTCACAATTCTAAAACCTGTCCTTTTTTTGGTTTTGGGGTCTCTAACTTCTTCTGTCCAAAAACCCACCGCACGGTCTCCCAGTTTTTCAACTATCCTTTTTATGGCTGTTGTTTTTCCGCTCCCCGGTTCGCCGGTTATTAATACTTTGGTTCCCATAATTGGTTCAAATTAGAAAAAGAAACCTTAAGGTGCAGTCTCTATTTCCTTTTGTAAGACTTTGGCTATCCTTTCTACAACACTTCCCCCGTGGGGATTTAACATTCTTTTTAAGGTTTCCAACGGATGGGTTAAGTTGTCTTTGGTTTCCACGAGGCGGTAGGTTTCGGCTATTAATCCTTCGGGGGTAAATTTGTCCTGTATAAGTTCGGGGAAAATTTCCCTTCCCAAAAGAATGTTTGCCAAATGGAGGTATTTGACTTTCGCCAACCTTTTACCTATCCAGTAGGTAAGAGGATTTACCCTATAAAAAATCAGATGGGGCACACCCAGCAAGGCGGTTTCAAAGGCGGTAGTTCCCGATTTTATCCACCCGAAATGGGCCCCCAGTATTATTGAATAACCCATTTCAGGGTATCTATCCAAATAAATAACCTTAGCTTCTTTTAAAAACGGTCTCAATTCCCTCCTAAGGTGTTTGAAACCTAAAACAACCGGTTGAAATTCTAATTCCCTTTTTACTGTCGGTATAGCCTCTAAAAGAACCTCGCGGTGCTTTTTTACTTCGTTTTCCCGACTTCCCGGAAAAATAACAAAATAGTCCTGGGGGAGGCGGAACTTTTTTCTTGCTTCTTCAGGTGGAAGGGGCGGTTTAACCAAATCCACCAAGGGGTTACCCTCGTAATAAAACCTTATGTTGGTAAATTCTTTGAAATATTTCCTCTCAATGGGGATTATGGAAATAAGAACGTCGCAATATTTGGCAAGGGTGTATTTTCTCCTTTCTTTCCAAGCCCAGATTTGAGGCAGTATGAAGTAGATAACTTTTTTAACACCCAACTTTTTAGCCTTTTTAATCAAACCGAGGTTAAAGCCGGGGGCATCGAGGGCAACCAAAACGTCTATTTCTTTTTCTTTAAGAAACTTTTCAACCCGTCGGCGGGCGGCTATTATTTTGGGTAGCTTGGGAATAATTTCTACTAAACCGGTGGCCGATATATTTTCTACCCTTTCTACGGACTCTATAAGGTCTTCCAAAAGGTGGTTGGTTATTCCGTAAAGTTTAAACTCCTCAAGGTTCATTTTTTTTAAAACCGCACGGAGGATTTTAGCGGCCGAATAGTCCCCGAGGGAGAAGAAGACCTTTTTAAACATGTTAGTTAATCGATATTAGCCTTGGGCGAAAAGAAAAATAAAAACGCTTAAGGATAAAAATTCTTTAAATAAAACCGTTTTCCTTTAACCACCCAATGTAATCCCTTACACCTTCTTCCAAACTCCAACGGGGGTTGTAGCCCAATATTTGGCGGCTTTTGGTAAGGTCGGCTTCGGTGTAGTTTTGGTAGAAATCATAGGGATTGTCAAAATATTCGATTTCAAGATTTGTTCCCAATTCTTTATTTAGTATGGCAACCAACTCGTTGAAGCTGCGGGCTTTTCCGCTACCTACGTTAAATATTCCCCTTACAGGTTTTTCCATTGCTAAAAGGTTAGCCTGTAGAACGTCCTTAACGTAGACAAAATCCCGTTTTTGCTCGCCCCACTTAAATAGCCGTGGACGCTGGCCGCGCGCCATTTTAACCGCCAGTTGGTAAACCATGCTGGCAAATTTCCCCTTGTGGGCTTCCCTAGGGCCGTAAACGTTAAAGTATCTGAGCCCTACTATTTGGGCTTCGGGATACAAGCGAAGGTATTTTTTTGTTATATTGTCCATGGCCAGTTTGGAGTAGCCATAAACATTTTCGGGTCGAAGACAACCTTCCTCCTTCATGGGGGCGGGGCAATTTCCGTAAACTGCCGCCGACGACGCATAGATAACTTTGGCGCCCCAACGGTTTATAGCGGTATCCAAGAGGTATTTAAAGGCGTTGGTATTTACTTTTACCATCAGATTTTGGTCGCTTACGGTGGTGTCGGTTATTGCCGCTTGGTGGAATACTACGTCGAATTTGTAGTTTTTTCCAAGGTAATCCCAAAAATCTCTGTCGCTAATATCGCCGCTTAAAAATTCCCCCTTAAATGGGATTAAATTTTTGAAATACCCGCTGGTGAAGTTGTCTATAACAACTATTTCCGCGTCGGGGTATCTTTTTTGCAGTTCCAAGGTTAGGTTAGAACCAATAAAGCCCGCTCCGCCGGTTATTAGAATTTGCATAAGCGAGGAATTTTAAAACTCTTTTTATATTAAGTTATGCTTGCCTCATCTCTTTCGGCCGCCCGCTTGGTTTTAGCCCAGCTGGTTTTTCTCTTAATTTGGAAGGAAAAATTTTCTACGGCCTCTTTTTTTATAGTTTTGGCCGCCCTAAGCGATTTCCTCGACGGGTGGGTTGCCCGCCGTTTTAACCAGAAAACCACGGTAGGTTCCCATTTAGACCACATTGCGGACAAGGTTTTTGTTTTGTTAACCTTGTTAGGCTTTTATTTAACCAACAGGGTGGATTTGTTGCCTATAGTCCTTTTGGCGGTTAGGGAAATTTTTATAACCTTTGCCAGGTTTTACGGTATTGCCGCCCCTACCAATGTTTTTGGAAAAATTAAAACTACCTTGGAGTTTATAGCTTTAATAGCCCTGTGTTGGGAACCTTCTTTAGGTCAATTCCTCCTTTGGGTGGCAGTGTTATCGGCTTACCTTTCGGGTTTGGTTTATATTTATGCCCCTAGGCAAACGGTTAAATAATAACAATGACCTCCAAAGTGGCAATTATCAGCGGCGTTAGAAGGATTGGTTTTTATATTGCCCAACATTTACTTTCTTCGGGTTACCATTTGGCGGTTTTATATAGAAGTTCATCCCAAACGGTGGAAGAACTAAAAAAATACGCCTCAAGGTTCAACAAAAAGGTTTTACCTTTTAAGGTTGACCTTTCCAATCCCCAAACCTATAGGGATATTCCTTCCAAAGTTTTCGAAACCTTCAAGAGGATTGACGCTCTGCTTAATATTGCCTCTCCCTTTGAGAGGAAATCTGTTTTGGAAACCACCGAAGGGGATTTGGAATTTTATTTCCGTGCGGTGGTAGAAAGTAGCTTTATCCTTTCAAAGGAAAGTTTTAAGTACATGCTCCGTAAAGTGGGGCAGGTAAAGGGTCGAATTATTAACTTCGGCGATTGGGCGGTGCACTCTAACAATCCCTATCCAAACTTTGCCCCCTACCTTATAGCCAAAGGGGCTTTAAGAACTTTAACCCAAGTTTTGGCGGTCGAATTTGCCCCCCACGTTTTGGTTAACGAAATTGCTTTAGGCCCCGTTTTGCCTCCCGAATATACTTCTGTCGAAGGGAAAATAAAAAAACCTTCCACCGATTGGGAGGAATACATAAAAAGAAAAACCCTGTTAAGGCGTCCTGTTGATTTGGAAGATATCCTTTCGGCGGTCGATTTTCTTTTAAAAGCAAAAACTGTAAGCGGCGAGGTTTTGGTTCTCGATTCCGGCCAAAGGTTTGTAGGAAAGGGATAAGCCATCTCCGATGGCTAATTCCGTGCATACGCACTTCATAAGCCCCTTCGGGGCTAATTTCGCCCTTTAAGCGTTAACACATGCTTTT
>JAADES010000052.1 GCA_013153315.1 Aquificota bacterium | reverse complement strand
ATAGTACTAATAATCTTTTAATGTTCTAAATGATGTTGTTAGAGAGATAAGCTCTAGTGATAATAAATTTAAATTAGAGCAGAAATTTCTATTAAATTATAGGCTAAATTTATTTTCTCTATTAGAAGAAAAACCTCCGAAAAACTGTCTAGATATCTACATATCTATGATTGAAGCATTTAAGCAAAGTTATTTAGATTTATCTGCTTTTGCTTCTTCTGTAGATTTTATAAGGATGGAAAGGGTTTCTCCACTTCTAAAGTTAGCCCAAAAAGCAAAGCCTCTTAGCGGTATAAATGCTTTAAACTTAACAGATGTAAGTCAAAATAGAACCCAAAAGATTATTAGTACTATGAAAAGGATAGTAGACCCATAAAGATAAGTTGAAATAAAACTTTTTCTTTCTTTAACTCACAACTCTTGTATAAACAAAACACTAATTTTAAAGATGCGATGAAAACTGTAGCCAAACATTGGCATGTAATAGATGAAGAACAAAAAAGGGTTCAATGTGACCTATGTCCCCATGAGTGCAAATTAAAAGATGGACAATTTGGCATATGTGGGGTTAGAAAAAACGAAGAAGGCAAATTGGTAACCTTTACCTACGGCACTTTGGTTTCGGCTGCTGTCGACCCGATAGAGAAAAAACCCCTCTACCACTTTCTACCGGGACATTTAACCTTTACCATAGCAACCCCCGGCTGCAACTTTAAATGTTTGGGTTGCCAGAACTGGGAAATATCCCAAGTTCCCCCCAAGCTTGCCGACCGGGTGCCCCTATTTATAGAAACCTCGGTGCCTCCCGAAGTTGTGGTTCAAAAAGCGATAGAAACAGGTTGTAAAAGCATATCCTTCTCCTACACCGAACCGACCATTTACTTCGAATACATGTATGACATAGCCCGCATCGCTAAAGAACATGGCTTAAAAACGGTAATGGTTTCCAACGCCTTTATAAACGAAGAGCCTTTAGAGCAACTCTTAGAGGTTATTGATGCCTTCGCCTACGACCTAAAATTCTTCAGCGATGAAAGCTACAGAAAATACGCAAAAGGAAGGTTGGAGCCCGTCCTAAGAACAATTAAAAAAACCTTCGAAGCGGGTAAATGGATAGAAATAACCACCCTTTTGGTTCCCCAATATTTAGATGAAAAACAGATAAGGGATATAGCCTATTGGATAAAAGATGAGCTTGCCCCTTGGGTTCCCTGGCACGTTAGCCGCTTCTTCCCCTACTATAAAGCCCAAGATTTACCGCCCACCCCTATGGAGATGATTGAATACGCCGTTTCCGTCGGAAAGGAAGCGGGCCTTTATTATGTTTACGCCGGCAATATCCCCCACACCGATTGGGAAAATACCTATTGCCCCCAATGCGGCGAGCTTCTTATAGAACGTTTTGGATATACCCTAAAACGCTATAACCTCGTTGATTGCGGAAAGTGTCCCCGTTGCGGAAGGCAGACCGAAGGGGTTTTCTGTTAACTTTTTCTTTCTTGTCATTATCTTGGCAAAAGCTACCTTTCCGAGCAACATTTATTTCCTATGAATTCAAAGGAGAAAAAAGAGATGGAAGATATTCTTAACCAGCTTGTTCCCATAGTGGTAGAACAAACCCCCAGAGGAGAAAGGGCTTACGATATATTTTCCCGCCTTTTACAGGACAGGATAATAATTTTGGGAACTCCTATTGATGACCATGTGGCCAACCTAATAGTAGCCCAGCTACTGTTTTTGGAATCCCAAGACCCCGATAAAGATATTTACCTATATATAAATTCCCCCGGTGGGGTTGTTACCGCCGGTTTAGCCATCTACGACACTATGCAATACATAAAACCCGACGTTGTTACCATTTGTATGGGACAGGCGGCTTCCATGGCGGCCGTGCTTTTAGCAGGGGGTGCTAAAGGCAAAAGGTATTCGCTGCCCCACTCGAGAATAATGATTCACCAACCTCTGGGAGGGGTTCAAGGTCAGGCCACCGACATAATAATCCACGCCGAAGAAATTATGAGAATTAAGAAAATGCTCATCGATATAATGGCAAAACACACCGGCCAACCGCCCGAAAAGTTGGAGCAGGACATGGAAAGGGACAAATTTATGTCCCCCGAGGAAGCCCTCGAATACGGAATTATTGACAAAATAATTACCTCCCGCAAAGGAAAATAAAAAATTTTCTCTTTTAGTTTCTATTTCTAAACTCTAAAACCCTTAAAAGGAAGGTTTAACCAATCCGAGTAAGTTTTTAGGTTTGCTTAAAATTCCTCTCCTTAAGATGCAAGAAATATTAAACCTCTCGGCGGTAAAAATAAGGGAAGAAATAAAAAAAGGAAACCTAAAGCCCACCGATGTTATAGAAGCCTTTGCCAAAAGAATAGAAGAAGTTGAACCTAAAGTTAAAGCCTTTGTAAGTCTTTCGCTGGAAAAAGCTCTTGAGCAGGCTAAAAAAATAAATCCCTCTGAAGAAGGGGCTCTTTTAGGGGTTCCCGTGGCGGTTAAAGATAACATTCTTACCTACGGAGATAAAACAACCTGCTCCTCCAAAATGTTGGAAAACTTTGTTGCACCCTACGACGCTACAGTAAGCCAAAAAATTAAAGATGCCGGGGCTATAATCATCGGCAAAACCAATATGGACGAATTTGCCATGGGTTCCTCCACCGAGTTTTCCGCATTCGGCCCGACCAGAAACCCTTGGGATTTGGAAAGGGTTCCCGGAGGTTCTTCGGGAGGTAGTGCGGCGGCGGTGGCGGCCTTAATGGCACCGGTGGCCCTCGGTTCGGATACGGGAGGTTCCATAAGACAGCCGGCGGCCTTTTGCGGTGTTATAGGTCTTAAACCCACCTACGGAAGGGTTTCCCGTTATGGTTTGGTGGCCTTCGCATCTTCTTTAGACCAAATAGGCCCCTTCGGACGCTATACCGAAGATGTAGCCCTTATGTTGGAGGTCATTAGCGGAAAAGACCCCAAAGATAGCACCTCCATAGATAAAGAGGTTCCCAAATATACCGAAGAGATTAAAAAACCTATAAAGGGTTTAAAAGCTGGTATTCCGAAGGAAATTTTCGAATTAGGTTTGGGTTCGGAAGTTAAAGAAATATTTGAAAAATGGGTGAAAACCCTCCAAGAGGAAGGGGTTGAAGTTAAAACAATAGAGCTGCCCCACCTCAAATATGCAATTCCTATCTATTACATAATCGCCACATCGGAAGCCTCTTCCAATCTGGCCCGTTATGATGGCGTCCGCTACGGATACCGCACCAAAAACTATAAAAACCTCTACGAAATGTATGCCAAAACCCGTGCCGAAGGCTTCGGCCCCGAGGTTAAAAGAAGGATAATGTTGGGAACCTTCGCCCTATCTACCGGCTACTACGACGCTTACTATCTAAAGGCTAAAAAAGTCCAAAGATTACTTTACGAAGACTTTATAAAAGCTTTCAACGAAGTTGACATAATCCTAACACCCACAACCCCCACACCGGCCTTTAAATTCGGCGAAAAACTTTCCAACCCCATAGATATGTATCTGTCGGATATATTTACCGTATCGGTTAACTTGGCAACCATACCCGCCGTTAGCGTTCCTATAGGCTTAACAAAAAATAACCTACCCGTAGGGGGACAAATTATAGGAAGACCTTGGGAGGAAGGTTTAATTCTCAGAGTTTCCCGCGTTTGGGAAGAAATATCTAACTTTCCCCAACAGGTGCCCCAACTTTAAATTCCCTTCCCCTTTAACTTAATCTTCTTAAATGTCCAAAAAGGTCGTTATCGAAGTTAAAGACCTCTATAAGAAGATAGGAAACCGTGAAATCCTGAAAGGGATAAACCTCCAAATCTACGAAGGGGAAATTTTTGTAATAATCGGCGGCTCGGGTTCGGGAAAAAGCTCCCTCCTAAAGCACCTTATAGGCTTATGGAAACCTACCAAAGGTTGCGTTTGTGTATTTGGCAAAGACATAACCAAAATGGATGAACAAGAACTGGACCAAATTAGGCTAAAAATGGGTTATGTTTTCCAAGAGGGGGCTCTTTTTGATTTCCTAACTGTTTGGGAAAATGTAGGTTTCTACTACTTGGAGCATACCAACCTGCCCAAAAGTAAGGTTAAGCAGATAGCAATAGAAAAGCTTAAGTTGGTGGATTTGGACGAAAGCGTGGCCGACCTCTACCCTTCCCAACTATCGGGGGGAATGAAAAAGAGGGTTTCCACCGCCCGAGCAATAGCGGGAGAAGGAAAAATTATCCTTTACGACGAGCCTACCTCGGGATTAGACCCGATAACCTCCCGCAATATCGACCGCTTAATTCTGTCCCTGCGGGAAAAATTGGGAACGACCTCGGTTGTGGTTACCCACGATATGATTTCCGCCCTAACTTTGGCCGACCGTATAGGTTTCATCTACAAAGGTGAGCTTATTCAGGTAGGAACCCCCGAGGAAATTTTAAATTCCGACCATCCCCTTGTTAGGGAGTTTGTGGAAAAAGGTCTCTATACACCCAAAGTAGAGGGGTTTAAATAATTTTCTCACAATGGTTTTAAAAAAAACCCTTTTGGCGGCTTCCCTTTTTACCTTCGGCTGGCTTTCTTTAAATTACCTATCCCCTTCGGTTGTTGAGTTCAACAAACCCCTCTGGGCGGCCGAAAATAATTCCCAAAGCGGAAAAGTTTTTTCCATTCCTATAGAGGTTGTAAATAAGGAGTTCCTCCCTAAGGAAAAAGAAAAAACACCTAAAAAGGTTCCTATAGAGGTAAACCTAAACCTCTCGGCGGAAAAAATAGGTTTGGTCTACCCCAAGGAGATTTTTAAACCTTCGGAAAATATAAAACCCCAAGGCGGTTTCAGTTGCGGACAACCCTCCGACCGACAACTTTACGCCGAGGCTGTAGAGCTCTTTAATAAAGGAAAATACCGCGAAGCGGAAAAAAAATTTTTGGAGCTAATAAATAAATATCCCTCTTCCCCTTATGCGGTCAAGGCGTGGTATTACCTCGGCTATATAAATTTTGTTTTAGGTAATTACCAAAAGGCCTATGAGGCTTTCAAAAAGCTTTGTCAAACGCCTTACAATTTCGAGTGGAAAAAATTTGCCTGCTACAACGCAATAATAGCGGGCCTCTACATAGGAAAGAAAGATTTTCAAATAGCCTCCCGTTATCCCTTCTGGAAAAACTACCTCCTATGGTTGGAGGGTAAGCTCGACGATGAAACTTTCCTATCCACACTAAACTGCTCGCAGTTGGAACAGCCCTATAGGGGTTATTGCCTTTACCTTAAGGCTTACCTAAACCCGGCCAGCACCAACGAGGCGTTGGTTCCGCCCTATTTAAGGGAAAGTTTGGAAATTAGAAAGTTGGCGTTGCGTTTTATCGGCGGTTCGGCCCAAGGTTTTGCCTCCTTGACACCCCAACAATTGCAACAACTATTTTCCAATCCCCAATATGGGCTACAGTTGGAATATCTCTATGCCTACTACCTTTTGAATGTTGGAAAATATAACGAAGCCCTCCGCTACATAGTCGACTTATACAAAAAGAAACCCGACCTTGGTTTGAAACTGGCCGCCCTATATGCCAGCTTGGGCGTAGATAAAGCCCGCCAAATACTCAGCTACATTCAAGCCCCCCAACTTTGGGAAATCTATGTAAAAGAGCTATACAACGCAGGCAAATATGAAGAGGTTCTTAAATATGCCCCCTCATTGGGACTATATAAACTGGCAGCTTGGGCGGCTTACAATTTAGGGAAATACCAACTTGTCGATAGATATCTTTCCCAAGTCCCTAACAAGGATAAAGAGGATTACCGCCTTTGGTTGGACGCTTTAATAAGAACCAACAATTGGGAAAAATATCAAACTGTCCTTTCTACGATTAAAAACAGATACCCCGACCTATACAGGGAATTCTTAGGTTGGTATTACTACTACCATCGGGACTTTGCCAAAGCGGCCGCACTATTGCCTCAAAAGGAATATAAGGCGGTGGCCTATCTCAACTTGGGTGAGTATTCGAAGGTTATAAATCTTCTTTCGGGCGACAACAGTCCCACCGCAAAAATCTTAAAAGCGAGGGCCTATTTGGGCTTGACCCGCTACCGCGACGCTATCGAAGTTCTATCGGGCTTGGATACTCCGCAGGCCGACTATCTAAAGGCGTTGGCCTACTTTGCCATGGGCGATTACCAAAAGGCCGCCCAAATGTTTGAAAGACTTTCCTACCAACAGAAGTTAAAACGCCCCTTGGCCATAGTAAAATTGGGAGACTGCTATTACAACTTAGGCAATTATTCCAAAGCCAAATATTACTATCTGCTTTATCTAAGGGAATTTCCTAACGGCGAGTATGCTCAAGATGCCTACTTAGGACTGATAAATATCTACCTTGCCACGGGTGATATTGAACTGGCCGATTATGTCTACAACATAGTGAAGAAAAACCCTTCCCTTGTGGGGGAAGATGTCCAACTTAAACTGGCCGAAGGTCTATTGAAAAACGGACAACTGACAGAGGCTAAAGAACTTCTCCAAAAGTTGGCAAAAAGTAAAAACCCCTACGTAAGGGCCCAAGCCTATTTAATGCTGGCCAAACTTGAGCCTAAAAAAGCACCCGAATACCTCCAAAAGGTTATAGAAATAGGTTTACCCTCCCAACAGTCGGAGGCGGTTATAGAGCTTGTAAGGTATTACCTCAATAAGGGAGAAAAACAAAAGGCTAAACAGATACTGGCGAAATATGAAACAAAAATAACCGACGTTGATACCTTGATAAAGCTTTACACCCAACTGGGAGAATATTTAAAACTCTATTACCTCCTAAGGGAACTGATTACAACTGACCCCAAATATGCCGATGTTGCCTATAACATAGCAAGGAAATATTACCGTATAGAGTTCTACAAATTGGCCATTTATTCTTTAAACCCCGAGGTGGTGGTTAAATCGGTTTACTACCTCGAAAGGTTCTATTTGAAAAAAGGAGACCTTAAAGAGGCCCTTAAATATGTCCTCTGGTTGAAGGTTAGAAAAATAAAAGAAGAACCTCTCTATTCGGAAATAATGCTAACAATGGCAAAAGCTCTCCACCAAAGGGGTTATTTAGCCGACGCATGTTCCCTTCTAAAGGAAGTAAACCCTAAATACCTAAATACGGAAGAGAAATTGGAATATGAAAACCTAAAGGTGGATTGCTCTTCTTGATTTTCTTTCTTTTTAAGCTATACGGTAGGCGAAGGGAGGTCTTTCGTCCACCAATTTAACATCTTGGGCAACTTCGGGTAGGGGAACGACTTTTGTTCTTTTGACCCACCTTTCGGGGAGGTGTATAACGGTGTTGCCTCTGCGGATAGTTGCGGGGCCCACCAAGGTTTCGTAGGTTATTTTTACACCGTAAACTTCCCTGCCAAAGCGGTTTTTAAATACGCCCGGGCCTTCCATCTGGATATTACGCACAATTCCGGGGAAATAAATTCTTTTGGCGTAATGGCGGTCTCTTTTCGGGTGGTAGTAAACCAACCACTTAACAATGCCTTGGCGATATTTGGCTTCGGTGGGGATATATTTTTCCGCCTTTTCTTCCTCTTCCATTAGGCGCTGAATGTATTGTTCTAAAGTTTCGTCTTCGCGGATTTCGTTTTCGCTCCATTTTTCGAATTCCAACTGCCAACCGTTGGCTTGGGCTACAATGTTGGCCGTTTCTATGGTTCGCTCTTCCTCTTTTTCTACTAACTCGCGGATTTTATCCATAACATCGGCGAACCTTTCTTGGAAATCTTTGGTGTGGGTTATGGCCACTATAAGGTCGCTTTCCCGTTTTAGTTTTTGTAATTGTTCGGGAGTTTCGGCCAACACCATAGCCTTGCGGATATTGCAGAAGTTCCTACGGAGCTCTTCCAAGATTTCGGGCGACAGCTTTAGCTCTAAAACCGATTCTTGAACCTCTTTTAGGATTTCTTCGGGCAGTTCCTTTAGGCGTTCTTCTATAGATATCTTTTCAGCCCCCCAAGGTTCGTATTCTTTATCCCAACCTTTAACGTTGGCTATATAGTTTGCCAATCTTACGGTGGCTCGGTTTTCTTCGCAAGCAACCTCCCTAAGTTTTTCAACCAAGGCACCAAATTTCTTTTTCCAGAAAGGCGAATAGGTTAGAGTACATAGATAGTCGGAGCGTTTTTTCAAATCGGTTAACTGCTCGGGGCTTTCCACCGCGAGCATTTCGTCCCTTATGATGCAGTTGATTCTCCTGATATCCTCAGGAGACTCAACCTTTCCATAAATCCTTCCCATGGTTTTAAAATTTGTGATTTCTATCAGTGGAAGCAATAGTTAGTTTTCCACCTATCGGTTTGGACTTTTTTTAAGCCCTTTGTAAAGTTCTTTTGAGTTTTATTATGGAAACCTTTTTATGTGTTAGTAATTTCTAACTTATGAAGGTAGCCGTTCCAATAAACCGACCTAGGGATGAAAAGGATTTGAGGGTTAGCGCCCACTTTGGTAAAGCCTACGCGTTCGCCATCGTGGATTTGGATACAGGGGAAATAAAGGTGGTGGAAAACCCCCGCATAGCCATGGGCTTGGAGCACGGGGCGGGCAGACTAATAGCCGAAATGTTTACCAAAGAAGGGGTTGAGGCTGTTCTTTTAAGAGAAATCGGACACGGAGCTTTCGGCCACCTAACCCAAAGGGGGATAAAGATTTATTTGGTTCCCAAGGAGGTTAAAACTGTAGAAGAAGCTATAAACCTATTTAAGGAGGGTAAATTAAACCTCCTGTTGGAACCCAACGAACCACCCCACCAACACTAGTTTTTTCTTTCTTTACTACCTTTGAGATATATATAAAAACCTCTACATGATTCTTAGCGACAGAAGTATTCTGCAGCTTATAAAGGAAAGAAAATTAAAAGTTGAACCCTTTGAGGAAAGTTTAGTTCAATGTTCTTCCCTCGACCTAAGGCTGGGCTACCAAATAGCCCGTTACCGTGTTAGGGATTTTTTAGATGTTAAAACCCAAAATTGGGAAACAGTTATAGAAGAGATTACCGACGAGGGTTTTTTTATTCAACCAAAGGAGTTTATTCTGGCCACCACATTGGAATATGTGGAACTGCCCGAAGATTTAACCGCCTTTGTGGAAGGTAGAAGTTCCTTAGGAAGGTTGGGGTTGTTTATAGAAAACGCCGGTTGGGTGGATGCCGGTTTTAAAGGACAACTGACTTTGGAGCTTTTTAACGCAAACAGCTACCCTATTAGGCTTTACCCTAAAATGAAAATCTGCCAGTTGGTATTTGCCCGCCTCGACCAAAAGCCATTAAAACCTTACAACGGAAAGTATCAAGGCCAAAGGGGAGTTGTGCCTTCGAAAATTTACCTAGATTATTCCAACGGGGTTTAAGCCCTTGAATTTTCTTTCAAAAATTGTAATAATTTTATTCTTACCTTTTGCAGAGCGCGTAGCTCAGCTGGGAGAGCGCCGGCCCGACACGCCGGAGGTCGCAGGTTCGAGTCCTGCCGCGCTCACCTTCCTTCTCTAAATATCTAAAAATGAAAGTTGTCCCCCTAAAGGAGGAAGATTTAAAATACCTTTCGGAGAAAACCGACCGTTATACCTTTAAGGAGTTAAAAAATCTTTCCACCAAAAGGTTTGTTCGAATTTTTGTGCTCAAAGAGGAAAAAGAAATCTTAGGCTATTCCCTCTGTTGGGTTTTTAATGAGGAAGCCGAACTCCATTGGATAGAAATATTTCCACCCCACCGAGGTAAGGGTTTGGGAAAGCTCCTTTTAAAGGAAACGTTGAATTTCCTTTCGGGCGAGGGGGTTAAAAAGGTATTCCTTGAAGTGGAGGAAAATAACCAAAGGGCAATAAACCTTTATAGGGCTTTCGGTTTTAAAGAGAACGGAAGAAGGAAAAATTATTACCCTTCGGGTAGGGACGCCATTTTAGGTGTGTTAAATCTTTAATCCTCCGGGGGTTCAAAATCTTCCAAATCTTCTTCGGGAGCCTCTTCACCCTCTTCCTCTATAAGGCTTTCCAAATATTCGGCGTAATCTTCGGGGGAAAGCAAATCTTCCACCTCGGTGGGGTCTCTCATTTCAATAACCGCTATCCAACCGTCCTCATAAGGGTATTCGTTAATAAGCTCGGGGGAGTTTTCCAATTCGGTGTTTATATCGACAATTTTTCCGCTTACGGGAGCATAAACGGGGGCAACACTTTTAACACTCTCTATATTGGCTATGGTTTCGTTTTGGTCTACCTCTTGGTTAAGTTCGGGGAGTTCTACATAAACAATATCGCCCAGCTCGCTTTGGGCGTAATCGGTAATTCCTATGCGGGCTTTGGTTTCATCTTCTATCAAACACCATTCGTGGTCTTTTGTATAGAACCTATCTTTGGGAACTCTATATTTTCCACCTACAATGATTTCTTCCATAATCCTTGATATTATGCTTGGTAGGTTCTTTTTCCAGACAGTGGAGGGATATCAGAATTTAAAATTTTCACCCCGATGTCTCAAGAAAAGGTTAGGTTGTTTATGGTCGATAACTACGACAGCTTTACCTACAACATTGTCCACCTTTTGGCCGAATCGGGTGCCGAAGTTATCGTTAAAAGAAACGATGAAATTACCGTCGAGGATATAGAAAAATACAATCCCGACGGATTGGTAATTTCCCCCGGCCCTTGCACACCCCACGAGGCTGGAATATCGGTAAAGGCTATAAAGCATTTTAAGGACAAATTGCCCATTTTGGGGGTATGTTTGGGGCATCAGTCCATAGGGGTAGCTTTTGGGGCCAAAATAAGGAAAGCGAGAACCTTAAAACACGGCAAAAGTTCCAAAATAGAGCACACCAACAAGGGGATTTTGGAAGGTTTGGATAACCCCTTTGAGGCTATTAGATACCACTCCCTGGTTATTGATGAAAAAACCTTACCCCCTTCTTTGGAAGTGGTCGCTATTTCTACCGACGATAGGGAGATAATGGCTATACAACACAAGGAGTTACCTATTTTTGGAGTTCAATTTCACCCCGAAAGTGTTGGTTTTAACAAAAAATTCCAAGAGTGGGGAAAGAAAATCTTAGAAAACTTTATTGAGGTGGTTAAACAGCATTCCCAACAAAAGGAAGGAAAAAGTTAATCCTAATTTGGGAAGGGATTGTTTTCAAAAACCCTAAAGGGTTAAAGCCTTTTTCTTTTCTTCCTTAGAACGTAGGAAATAATTCTCGCCACCGCTTTGTAGAATTTGGGAGGTATAGGTTCGCCCACATCGACGGCATAATATAGGGCTCGGGCAAGCTCGGGTTCTCTAACAATTTCTACCCCGTGCTGTTTTGCGAGTTCTATTATTTTTTGGGCTAAATTATCCACCCCTTTTGCCACCACAATGGGAGCGGGGTCTTCTTGGGGGTTGTATTTTAAGGCCACCGCGTAGTGGGTCGGGTTGGTTATTACCACGGTAGCCTTGGGAACTTCCTGCATCATTCTCCGAGCCATAACCTGACGCATTCTTTTCCGTAGTTCCCTTTTAACTTCGGGATTACCTTCGGTTTGTTTGTACTCCTCTTTAAGCTCCCACTTGGACATTTTTAAATCTTCGATGTATTTCCACCTTCGGTAAGCCACATCTATTAGCGCCAAAATTAACCCCACAAGGGCCAAATAGGCGGCCAGCTTAAAAACTAACCACCCCAAAAGCTCCAACCCCTGCAGAAGGGGCAATTTAAAAAGGATTGCAATTTTCTCTTTGTTGCTATCGAGGTAATAGTAGGCAACACCTACAATTAGGGCTATTTTGATAATGCTTTTAGCCAATTCAAACAACGCATTAAGGGAAAAAAGCAAATTTTTAATTCCATTAATAGGGTTCAATTTACTTAGGTCGGGCTTTAAGGGTTTTAGGGTAAAAATAAACCCAAATTGGATAACGTTGGAAAGAACGGCCACCACCCAGGTGCTTATTAATATTCCCGTCACTATTAGGAAGGTGTATTTAAGGTAATTTCCCCAAAGAAGGAGCATATCCTGTGCAGTCAACCTTTCGGGGGAGAAGAAATTTAAAACTGCATAAAAGGAACCGCTTAAAAGGTCGTTAAAGAGTTTGCTAAAAAGCAGGGTTAAAATACCCATTCCTCCGATAAGCACCAAAGCCGAATTTAGGTCGGTGCTTTTGGGAACATTACCTTCCTCGCGGGCTTTGCGTATCCGCCGTGGCGTCGGTTTTTCGGTCTTTCCTTCGCCTCCTCCGTTGGCCATTTCTAACTTTTTAAACTACCTTCTCGGAGAGAAAAATATTCCCTATCGAGAGAAGTATTTACATAATGAACGACTTTAACAATCCAATGGCTGGGGGACTAAAAATAGGAATTTTCGACTCGGGTTTGGGAGGGCTTACAGTTTTAAGGGAACTTTTGAATGTGTCCCAAGGGGTGGAATATTACTATTTGGGAGACACCGCACGGGTTCCCTACGGTATTCGTTCCAAAAGAACGGTTATTAAATATTCCCTCCAGTGTGCTCAATTTTTAAACAAATTTGAGATAGACCTCCTTATAGTGGCCTGTAATACAGCATCAGCCCACGCTTTGGAAACTATAAAAAAGAACTTTCCCCACCTTAGGGTGGAAGGTGTTATTTTGCCCGCTGTCCTTGAGGTGGCTAACTTAAAACCTTCCCGTTTAGGGATTATAGGAACACCTTCCACAATAGGGAGCGGCATTTATAAAAAGCTCATAGGTAGGTTTTTGCCCAACTCAAAAATCCTTCAAAAGGCTACCCCCCTTTTGGTTCCCTTGGTGGAGGAAGGTTTAAATGAAACTCCTTTGGCGGAGGAAGTTTTAAAACATTACCTTTCAGAGTGGAAAAATCAAATCGACCTTTTGGTGTTGGGCTGCACCCATTACCCTCTGTTGAAAAAAACAATAAAAAAACTATTTCCACGCTGGGAAATAGTAAACAGTGCCCGACCTTTGGCCAATGTTCTAAAACCCCTATTGGATAGTGATAAAGATAAACCCAACAGAGTTAGTCTATTTTTTACCGACCGAAGTGCTTTTTTAGAAAGTTTTTTGACCAATATAGGGATAAAGGAGGAAATAGAAGGGTTAGAAATTCTTAATTGGGAAGAATAGAAATTATTTGTTTTGGAGGTTTTGGATTTCACATTTCATATAGTTTTTAGCTATATCGTTTAGACCTAAAGCTTGTAGAGTTTGGATAGATAGATTTCCGGCTTCCAAATTGTGGTCTACTTGGAATTTAACCAACGCTGCCATAGTAGCTTCATCCAATTGACCGGTTATAGGGCCATTGTAATAGCCGAGCTCCTTAAGTTTTTCTTGAACTCTTTTAACATCTTCGGGACGGAAGTTTACGTTACACAAAACAGCATCGAATACAACTTGAGGCCCTTTAACGAGGATTTTCCTCTTAATTGTTTTAACAATTTGTTTTTCTTCAGGTTTAGAACATTGGGCGTCTTTTACAAGTTTCTTAACTTTTACGGTTATATATTGGGCAGGAACCAACTTTTTAACACATTTGGGAGGTTCTACCATTACTTCTCTTTTGATAGTTACGTATTCACCCGGAACTTCCACTTTACAGAAAATGCCGTTGTCGTACTTCCAAACAACTCTGGGCGGCACAATCTGTATTTTTTCTTCTTTAACTTCGTATTTGGGAGGTATTACTTCTATCTTGTGGTAAGCGGGTCTAATTAGGATTTTCTTCTCAACGGTTTCAAACTTGGCGGGTTGGGGTTGAACTTTTACATCAACTTTTTCCACATATTTAATAACAACTTCCTTGTAAATAGGAGGTTTTACAAGTTTACCATAACAACAGCCTACCGGAGCATTTGCGGGAGGTCTGGCTTGGATGGGGGCTGTATTCAAGATGGTAGAAATTCTTTTAAGAAGTTCCTGAGGGGGTAGTTTTTTATATTCTCCCCAATCTTGGATTTCTTTTTCCTCTTTGGAAAGAATAACCTTTTGAGGTTGTTTAACGGGAACATTTACAACTTGGGGTTGCTGATTTACCTGCTCCTGTTGTATGGGGGAACATACTTGATTAGTTTCGGCAACGGTAGGTTGAGCTTTATTTTGCGCGACGGGAGTTTGATTTTTTGCGGGCTGTGCCTTTTGGGTAGGTTGAACAGTGTTTGTAGCAGTGTTTTGTTGTAGAGCTGCGGAAATTTCTTGCTCTAAAATGCAATATCCACCCGAACATTGGGTAGGCGCCACTTCAACAGCGTAGGTTTTGCCGGTTAAAACTGCACCGGCAAAGAGCGAAGCCAATAAAAGTTTCTTCCTCATAGGGAGGAAATTATATTTTTGTCGTCGCTCGGAAAACTTAATTAACAAAATCGCAAAGGGAAAAAGACAATAAAATTTATTAATTTTCGCTGATGTCCTCCCGCTCTATATTTATGTCGGAATAGTTTTCAAATCCGCTGGACTCCATATAGGTGCCATAAAGCTGTTCATATTCTTCGGCACATTTTGCACAAAAACGGGTCCAAGGTATGGCGCATAGCCTTTCTTCGGGGATTTCGACCCCGCAACCTTCGCATATTCCGTAGGTGCCATTTTTTATTTTTTCCAAGGCATAGTCTATTTCCCTCAATATGAACATATCCCTTTGGGAGAGCTTGTCCAAAAGCTCTTCGGTATAGGTCATTTGACCGAGGTCTTCAAAGTCGGAAGGTTCTTTGTAATCCTCGCTTATTCTCTGTTGGGTTTCCTGCTTTTCAATGTAGCTTTTCAGGATTTTTTCTTTTTCCTCTTCCAGTCTCTTTCTGCACTCCTCATAGAGCTTTTCCCTTTCCATGGCCTCCTCCGATTTTTTTAGGTAAGTTTTTCAGATTTAAACCCAAATAGGGTTTTACTGTCAACTATTAAATTCCTTAAAATGTTCCCTCTGTGCAATTTCTTAAATCGACCAAATTTAGGTGGTTTTTAACTATTTTGACAACCTTAGTAGGGGTTTTTTTAATAGCCTACTTTGTCCCCTTTGGACAACTGTTAAAGGCCATCAGAGAAATTTCCATAAAAAGTTTGCTTCTGGGGTTTCTCCTTTATACGTTAAGCTTGGTTTTGAGAACCTTAAGATGGAAATATTACTACCCTAAAGCCAACTTGGGTTATCTGTTTACCATGACCGCCGCAAATACCTTTTTGAATAATGTTGTTCCCGCACGGTTGGGGGAACTGTCCATTTTTGCCTTTTTAAGGTCTTACGAAAAAGATATCCAAAGGTTGGTTAAAACTTTTTTAAAAGTTCGGTTGTTGGACGGCGTCAGTCTTATAACCCTTTTTGTGGTTGCCCTGTTGGCTGTTAAATATAACCTTTTGTTGGGTTTATTGGCGGGTTTATTAGTTTACCCGTCGGTGGTGTTGTTTTCGAAAATTACAACCTTTGGAGGAAAAATTCCCTCCCTCAGTTGGGATTGGGTCGCTTTTTTCCTTTCGTTGGGAAGTCTTATATCAAAACTTTTGGGAGTTTATATAGTTTTGGAATTCCTAAAGCTGGATTTCTGGCGTTTTACCGTAGGTTTTATCGGGGGCGAAATTAGCACTATATTGCCCTTCCACGCCTTTGCCGGCCTTGGAACCTACGAGGCTTCTTTTTCCTTAGCTCTAAAGCTATTTTTAGGGGAAAGTTTCGACCAAGGGGTAAAGGTGGCCTTTTTATCGCACGCCTTTTTACTCTTGTCTTCTACGATACTGGGAGGCCTTTCTTTGTTGTTTTTACTAAGAAAGGCTTTTAATAAATAAACCCCATGAAAGTTATTTTGGCTTCTTCCTCCCCACGAAGGAAGGAAATATTAAACCTGATAGGGTTGAAAAATTTTGAAACAGTTTCCCCTAAGGTAAAGGAAATTCCCGTATCTATGCCCCACGATGTGGTTAAGAATGCTCTAAAAAAAGCTAAGTGGGTCTTTAATGAAATCAAACCTAAAGGGGAAACTTTAATAATTGCTTCCGATACGGCGGTTTCTGTAAATGGACGATTTTTGGGAAAACCTAAAGACAAAGAGGAAGCAAGGAAAATGTTACAAACCCTTAGGGGTAGATGGCACAATGTTTATACCGCAATAAGTGTTATTTATTCCAAGCCCCGTAAGAGGGTTATTAAATACCAGCTTGACCGTGCAAGGGTCTTTTTCAAACATATTTCTGACGATGAGATTGAATGGTATATCCAAACCGGCGAGCCTTTGGACAAGGCGGGAGCCTACGGAATACAAGGCTACGGTGCTATTTTTGTGGAAAGAATAGTTGGGGATTACTTCACCGTTATGGGGATGTCTCCATCGGTGCTTTATGAAATTCTTCGGGATATTTTGGGAACCTACCGAACTTTGGAACTTTTAAAACCCCCTTCTAAGCAGAATATAAGCAACGACTAACCAATACAGGTAAATTCGAATTTTAAGATATTGGGAATTATGTTGAAGATGGACATAAAAGGCCCCAAAGATTGGGATTTAGCCCGCTGGTTAAGGTTTATAGCCGGTAGCGTTTTGTTGTTGGTTACGGTAATAGGTATATTACCGGCCAAAGACGTCCATTGGTTTTGGAAGTTCTTCCTAATATTTATGGCTTTAAATCAAATACAGTCGGCATTTACCGACTGGTGTCCGGTAACCGATATTTTGAGGGCTTTAAAAATTAAAGAGTGTAAATGTTAAAAAAGGAAAAAAAGCTTATTGGCCGAGTTCGAACCTAACAAATCTTTTAACTTTTACCTTTCCACCCGCCTGTTTACCAACTTCTTCTATCAGTTTCTTAATAGACTTTTTCTCTTCCTTAATGAAAGGTTGCTCGAGAAGAACCTTTTCTTGGAAGAACTTTTTAAGTTTACCTTCGGCTATTCTTTCCAAAATGTTTTCGGGTTTACCTTCTTTTCTTGCCTGCTCTATGTAGATTTCTTTTTCCTTGTTTATAAGCTCTTGGGGGACTTCTTCAACGGTTAGATATTCGGGTCTCATTGCTGCTATCTGTAGAAGTAAATCTTTTATGAGTTCTTGAACTTCGGGTTTTTGGCAAATTTCGGGAGGTTCACATTCAATTTCTATCATTGCTCCGATTCTGCCGGGAGGGTGGATGTAGGTTGCTACGGCTTTGCCTTCGCCTTCGGCGTCAAAGCGGGCAAATCTTTTGATTTGAATGTTTTCCCCTATTTTGGCTATGGCCTCTTTTACGAAAGTATCCACATCTTTGCCGGGTTCTATTTCGGTTTTTTTAAGCTCTTCAACGTCGCCCAAACCTACATTTTTGAATTTGTCCTCTTTAGCTATTAGCTGGGCTATCTGTTTTACATAGTTTTGGAACAGTTCATTTCTGGCAACGAAGTCGGTTTCGCAGTTAACTTCCAACAGAACACCTTTGTTTCCCTCTTGGGTTGCAACAATCAAACCTTCCTTGGTTTCCCTGGAAGCTTTTTTGGCTGCTTTGGCCAATCCTCTTTTTCTTAAAATTTCCTTAGCCTTTTCAATATCACCTTCGGCCTCTTGAAGGGCTTTTTTACACTCGAGCATACCCGCACCGGTCATTTCCCTTAGCTGTTTAACCATAGCGGCGGTGATTTTTGCCATCTCTTTCTACCTCCTTAGCAAAGGATTATTAATTTTACCGACAAGGGTTTTATATTTATTGAGCCCAAAGAAGTTTAATTTAAACCAATCTAACAACAATAGTTTTTTCCGACCTTTTGAATACCATAAAGCTTTTTCGTAAAACACAAAATACTTTCGGAGGTCTAAAAAGATATGAGAACCTGGGCTTTCGGCTATCCCAAGCTCGGTGAAAAAAGGGAATATAAAAAACTCTTAGAGGGCTTTTGGGCAGGCAAAATTTCCGAGGAAGAATTTCTAAAAGGTATTGAGCAGCTCGAAGCCTACCGCCTAAATACCTACAAAGAATTTGTAGACAGCGTTCCCGTAGGGGAGCTAAACCTCTACGACTTTATGCTGGATACCGCCCTGATGTTCGGCGTTATTCCCGAAAGATTTCAAGGCAAAGAGGGCTTAGACCTTTACTACGAAATGGCCCGCGGTAAGCAGGCCCTCGAAATGACCAAATGGTTTAACACCAACTACCACTATTTGGTTCCCGAAATAGAAAAGGCCGAGTTCGTTTTAAGGGAAAACAAACCTCTAAAAGCTTGGAAGGAAGCTAAAGAAAAATACGGTATAGAAGGCCGTCCCGTAATTATAGGCCCCTACACCTTCCTAAAGCTGTCCAAAACCCTCCAAAAGGTCGGTGAAGAGGGCGGTCTGCCTATTTACCACATGGAAAAAATCGAAGACCCCAAAATCCTCAAGGCTCTAATGGACAAACTTATTCCCGTATACAGACAAATGCTCCAAGAGCTAAAGGAAGCGGGCGTTAAAGAGGTTCAAATAGACGAACCCGCCTTTGTATTAAACCTAAGCGACGAAGAGGTTGCGATAATCGAAGAAGCCTATAAAGAATTAACCAAAGACCTCGAAGGGTTGGACATTTATGTTGTAACCTACTACGAGGGAATAGACGACCAATACTTCGAAAGGATTGTTAACCTACCTGTTACCGGTATAGGTTTGGATTTTGTTTCCTCCGAAAGGAACCTAAAAAATATCCGCCAAAAAGGTTTTCCCAAAGGTAAAAAACTCGTTGCGGGTGTGGTTCCCGGAAGAAACGTCTGGAGGCTCAATTTAAACAAAACAGCCGAAGTTCTAAAAGAACTTAAAGACCTGGTAGGGGAGGAAAATCTTATAATCTCCAACGCCCAGCCGTTGTATCACCTACCTATTACGGTAGCACCCGAAAACAAACTCCCCGAAGGGTTAAAAGAAAGGTTATCCTTTGCCAAGGAAAGGTTGGAAGAGATAAAACTACTAAAGGGAATTTTAGAAGGGGACGAGGCTGCTATTGCTAAGGCCAACGAAATTGAAGAGCTATTGTCCCAGCCCTTCGGTAGAAATGAAGAGGTTGTTAATCGTATTAAAAACCTAAAAGAGGAAGATTTTGTAAGGCAGCCTCCCTACGAGGAGAGGGATAAAACCCAAAGGGAACTTTTAAAGTTGCCTCTCTTCCCGACAACCACAATAGGTTCTTTCCCGCAAACTCCCGATGTAAGGAAGGCCCGTGTTAAATACAGAAAAGGGGAACTCTCCGAGGAAGAATATAAAAAGTTCATCCAAGGAAAGATTAAAGAGGCTATCCAGCTTCAAGAGGAGTTAGGTCTGGATGTTTTCGTTCACGGAGAGTTTGAACGTTCCGATATGGTGGAATACTTTGCCGAACTCTTGGATGGAATAGCAACCACCTCCCACGGTTGGGTAATTTCCTACGGTTCGAGGGTCTACCGTCCGCCCATAATTTACGGAGATGTTTCCCGCCCCAAAGCTATGACCGTTGAATGGATAACCTACGCCCAAAGCCTAACCGACAAACCCGTTAAGGGAATGCTTACCGGCCCCGTTACCATACTCAACTGGAGCTATGCCCGCGAAGATATCCCCCGCAGGGAAATAGCCTATCAAATAGCCCTTGCCATCTTGGACGAGGTTTTAGACCTTGAAAGAAACGGAATTAAGATAATCCAAATCGACGAACCCGCCTTTAGGGAAGCGGTTCCCATCAAAAAAGAGGAGTGGAACGACTACTTCGACTGGGCTATAAAAGCCTTCAGGCTTTCCAACTCCAAAGTAAAACCGGAAACCCAAATCCACACCCACATGTGCTATTCCGACTTTAACGACATCATCGAGCAAATCTATGAAATGGACTTCGACGTTATCTCGATTGAGGCTTCCCGTTCCAAAGGCGAAATTATCGAAGCCTTTGAAAAATTCGGCAAATGGGACAGACAAATAGGCGTTGGTGTTTACGATATCCACTCTCCGGCTATTCCAACCAAAGAGGAAATGAAAGCGGTAATGCTCCGCGTTATGAAAGTTCTCCCCAAAGAGCTCCTCTGGGTTAACCCCGACTGCGGTCTTAAAACCAGAAAGTGGGAAGAGGTTATTCCCGCCCTCAAAAATATGGTTGAAATGGCTAAAGAACTCCGCGAGGAATACGGAAATAAATAATCCCTTTAAGGGAAACTAATTCTTTTTCCTCTTCTTGTTTTTTTTATTAACAAACAAACCTTGGAAGGGGGTTATCTATTTAAGCCCTAACTCCTTTAAAATCCTCTCAACGTGTCCCTTAGCCCTTACGTTACGCCAGACTTTAACTATTTTGCCGTTCTCTATGTAGAAGGTGCTCCTAATAATTCCCTTGATTATTTTTCCGTAGCTCTTTTTCTCACCGTAAGCCCCAAATAGAGCGGCAACTTCCTTATCGGGGTCGCTTAGAAGGGTGAAGTTCAAACCATATTTTTCTTTAAATTTTTTGTGGGAAGCCACGCTGTCGGGCGAAATTCCGACAACCTCTATACCGTAATTTTTCAATATATTCAGATTGTCCCTAAAGTCGCAGGCTTCGGTGGTGCAACCCGGGGTGTTATCCTTGGGGTAGAAATAAATAATAACCTTCTTGTCCCTAACTTGGTCGAAACAAAAATCTATTTCCTTTCCTTGGGGGTCGACACCTTTCAAACAGAAATTTGGGACGGTATCGCCCACCTCTAAAGGTTTTTTAATTTCCATAAACACCAATCTTAGGAAAGAAAGAAAACCAACAACCCGACAAAGGACAGAATTATTCCCACCCACTGGCGTTTATGTAGTTTCTCCCTCAATAGCAGATAGGAAAACAGAGCACTCAAAGGGGTGGACAAACTTAAAACAGCCTCAATTATGGGAACATCTTGAGCTTGGGCCCAGCGGTAGGCAACCGTTGAAGTTATAAAACCTAAGGAGGTTAACAAACTTCCCGCCAAAGACCACCAGAGGAGTTTCTTAAATTTAAAAAACTTTTTCAGTTCATGAATAAAGCTTTTCCAATCGAAGATGTTTAAAAACATAAAAATCAACCACATGAAAAGGGAGGTATAAAAAGCAACCACAAAGGGGCTTAGGTGGTAATACTGAACCATTCGGTAAATTTCCCAACCAAAAAAGCCCCACCCAACGGCGGTTATTAGAGGTAAAACCCACGCAAAGGAATGGTAAGAGTAATTTCTTTTTCCTTCGGAGGGTGATACAACCAAATAAACCGCAAAAAGGATTAAAAAGACCGTTATCAACTTTCCAAGAGGTGGTAAGACTCCCTCAAAAAGGAAAACAAACAAGGTAACAAAAAGCGGCGAAAGGTTTGCCAAAGTTATGGATACCCCCAAAGGCAAATGTTTAAAACTTTCATACAAAGATAGGGCTGATAAAGTTCCGACCACCGAAAGGAGAAGAAATTCCTTTAACAAATCGGGGTTTTTACTAAAAGGAGAAAACAAACAGAGGTCTATATTTCGGTTTTCAAAAAGGTAGCAAAAAATAAAATCGAACACCGTTAGGAAAAAGAAAGTTACCGAAACCGCCGGGAGGGTTCCTATAGCTAAAACAACCTTTTTGTTAAAAATTTGGTTTAAGGAATAGAAAACGGCCCCCAAAAGGGCAAAAATAAGGGAAAGGAAATTGTTTGTCATAAGCCTTAACAGGCTAATTCCGTCCTTCGGACTTCATAGAGGGGAAAAATTAGAAAGGAAAGGGAAATTTGAAAGGTAGGCGGGGCATTCTTCCCCCTTTGGCGGGCATTCTAAACTGTTTCAGTATCTTTTTCATTTGTTTATATTCTTTAAGAAGCTTATTAACATCGCTCACCGATGTTCCGCTACCGCGGGCTATTCTCTGTTTGCGGGAGAGGTTTATAATGTTGGGGTTTCTTCTTTCCTCGGGGGTCATAGAGTTGATAATGGCTATTTTTCTTTTTATTAGTTTTTCGTCAACCTTAATTTTGTCAGCGTAGACGCCAAGGCCGGGAACCATTTTAAGGATTTTGTCCAAGGGGCCCATCTTAAGCATAAATTCCAACTGCTTTTTGAGGTCTTCGAGGGTGAATTCTCCTTTTAAAACCTTTAAGGCTAACTCTTCGGCCTCATCTTCGGGGATAGCCTTTTGGGCTTTCTCTATGAGAGTTTGCAAGTCTCCCAAGCCCAATATACGTTGGGCCATACGGTCGGGATAAAAGGGCTCAAGGTCTTCGATTTTTTCGCCCACACCAACGAATTTGATGGGAACACCTATTGTTTCTTTAACCGATAGGGCCAAACCTCCGCGAGCGTCGCCGTCCATTTTGGTTAGGATTACCCCGGTTAAACCTAACCTTTCGTGGAATTCTTTTAGAACGTTGAGGGCCTCCTGACCCTGCATAGCGTCGGCTACATAGATAATTTCCGATGGCTGAACAACCTCTTTAATTTTTTGGAGTTCGGCCATAAGTTCATCGTCAATGTGAAGCCTTCCCGCCGTATCAAGGAGGAGGTAATCAACGCCCTCTTGCTTTGCCCGCTCTACGGCTTTTTTGGCTATTTCTATAGGGTCTTTCTCTCCTTCAAAGTCGTAATAGTCCACGCCAACCTGCTCGGCCAAGCGTTTTAGTTGGAGCATAGCGGCGGGCCGTCTAACGTCGGTGGAGGTTACGGTAACTTTTTTACCTTGCTCTTTGAGCCAGTTTGCGACTTTGGCTATAGTGGTGGTTTTACCCGTTCCCTGCAGACCTACAAATAAAACAACTCCCTTCTTAAGCTCCGGCGGGTTTTCTCCCAAAATTTTAACCAGCTCGTCGTATACGATTTTTATTACCGTTTCCCCGGGGTTTAGGCCCTTTATAACACCCTTACCTATAGTTTCTTCCCTTAAACGCTTTATAAAATTCTTAACAACCGTGGGCTCTACATCGGCCTCCAACAGAGCAAGACGAATTTCCCGAAGGGCTTTATTTACCTGTTTTTCCGAAAGTCTTTTGGAACCGGCCAACTTTTCAACGGCGTTCTTAATTCGCCCTGTTAACAATTCAAACATATCTAAATTAATCTAAAGATTTTTTTACCATTAACCCCTCCCTTCGGCTTCTTAACACACGCTTCGCTCGGGGTTAACGCCTTACACACAAATGGACTTTGCTTAAAAAAGACAAAAAAAGGAAGAAAATCAACTAATCCAAACTTTGGAAAACTTTATTGACCCTATTAATGACCTCTTTGACTGTTTTATCATCCATGGAGGGGAAGATAGGGAGACTTATTTCGGACTTATAAAATTCCTCCGCCATGGGGCATTCTCCCCTTTTATAACCCAGCTTGTGGTAGTAAGGTTGCCAATATACGGGAATATAATGGACTTGAACACCCAACCCTTCCTTTCTAAGAAGGTCAAAAATTTCCCTTTTACGGGAGCGGTAGGATTCTTTCAACCTTATCGGGTAAAGATGATAGGAATGGTAGGCATAAACCCTTTCGGGAGGTAAATCAAAATAAGGATTACCTTTAAAGGTTTCATTGTAAATTTTGGCTATTTCCCTTCGGCGGGAAACAAAATTAGAAAGTTTCCTCAATTGGGAAATACCCAACGCCGCCTGAAAGTCGGTCATTCTAAAGTTAAAGCCCAAATGGTGTTGCTCATAATACCAAGCCCCCTCGGAGGGAAAAATGAATTCACTCGGGCTTTTGGTTATTCCATGGTTTCTTACCAACTTTAGACGCTTGTAGATGGTTATATCGTTGGTAAGGACGGCCCCGCCTTCGCCCGTGGTTATATGCTTTACCGGGTGAAAACTGAAAATGCAAGCGTCGGAATATTTACAAGCCCCTACGGGGGAATTTTTATATTTAGCACCCAAAGCGTGGCAGGCGTCCTCTATAACAAAAAGGTTATTACGGTCGGCTATTTGGCGGACTTTTTCCATATCGGTCGGGTGGCCGGCATAATGGACGGGAACTATAAGCTTGGTATTCTTTTCCAATTTTTCTTCAATTAAATCGGCATCAATATTTCCCGTGTCGGGCTCAACATCTACAAAAATAGGTTTGGCCCCCCACACTAAGCCCGCGTTGGCGGTGGCAACAAAAGTTATAGGCGAGGTTATAAAACTATCTTCGGCCGAAAGCCCCACCGCAAAATAGGCACCAATAAGGGCCGAAGTTCCCGAATTAAACACTACGCAGTATTTTGCCCCGCAGTATTCGGCCAAAGCCCTTTCAAACTTTTCAACGGTGGGGCCTTGGGTTATGAAGTCACTTTTTAGCACTTTTATAACTTCTTTAATATCTTCGTCATCTATATACTGCCGTCCGTAGGGGATAAACTCTTTAACCATGCAAAGAAATATAGATTTAACCCTTTACCTAATTACCGACGACGGTTATTTGGAAGGGAGGGATTTAGCCGCCACCATAGAACAGGCCATAGCCGGCGGTGTTACCGTAGTTCAATACCGCTCCAAGGGAAGAAAAACAACCCGCGAAATGTTTGAAGAGTTAAAAATCCTCCGTGAGATTACCAAAAAACATTCCGTTCCCCTAATAGTTAACGACCGTGTGGACTTGGCCTTGGCGGTGGACGCCGACGGGGTTCACATCGGCCAAGACGACCTTCCGCCCGAAGTAGTTAGACAAATCCTCGGCGAGGACAAAATAATAGGTATTTCAACCCACTCGTTGGAGGAAATAGAAAAAGCCAACGACCAACCGGTGGACTATATAGCCTTCGGCTCCATCTATAGGACACCTACAAAAGAAAAACCCATAGTGGTGGGTATAGAACTCCTAAAAGAAGCCAAAAAAATAGCCAAAAAACCCTTGGTGGCAATAGGAGGAATAATGCCCTACAATGTGGACGAGGTTATAAAAGCGGGTGCCGACGGTGTGGCGGTTATATCGGCAATCTTAGGTTTCCAAGATGTTAAAAAAGCCGCCGAAAGTATGCGTCGGGCTATAGAAAGAACCCGAAGGGAAATAAAATTGGCCCAAGGCCTCTATCAGTTCGGAATTAAATAAATCCTTCAAAGGTAAAAACTTTTAACCGTATCCACCAAGTGCTTTACCTTTTCCATTTCCATATCGGGGGCCAAACCGTGACCCAAGTTGAACACATAAAGGGTTTTCCTATTTTTAGAAACCTCGGTAAGGAGCTCTATAACCGACCTTTCGATGGTTTTTTTATCGGCATAAAGCACCGTAGGGTCTAAGTTTCCTTGGATAGCTTTATTTTTAAAACCTTCTAGGGCTTTTTCTATTCTTAAAGTCCAATCTATGGAAAAACAGTCAACCGATTTCAGTTTTTGGCCCGCTATTTGGTAAAGATGACCCGAGCCACGGAAAAAGTAAATAATCGGTGTTTGCGGAGCTTCTTCTTTTAAAAATTGGGCTATATCTTCCACATAGGGCAGGTATTCGGCAAACATTTGCGGCGACATCGTATAGGCCCAGCTGTCGAAAATTTGAAGGGCATCGGCTCCTGCCTTTATCTGTTCACTTAGGTAGGTTTTTAACATTTGGGTCAACTTTGAAAGGATAAAATGAAACTTCTCCCTGTTTTGGTAGTAAAGTTTCCTGATTTCCCTAAAGTCCCTTGAAGTTTCTCCTTCCAAAATATAAGCCGCCAAGGTGTAGGGTGCTCCCGAAAATCCTATCAAGGGTTTTTCCGAAAGGTATTTAACCCTTTTTATGGTTTCAAAAACATATTCCACCTCGGAAGGTTCAAAATCTTTCCATTCCTCGGGTGGGGGAGCTTTTAAAACAGGCCCCTTTTGGGGAAGAAATTTAACCTCCACCCCTAAGGGAATTAGGGGAACCAATATATCGGAAAACAGTATAAGGGCGTCCACCCCCAGCAGTTTTTCAGGGAGCAGGGTCACCTCGGTGGCCAATGTAGGGTTTTGGCAAAAATCGAGGAAATCCCGAGCTTTAGCCCTCAATTGGCGGTATTGGGGCATATACCGCCCCGCCTGACGCATCAACCAAACGCCAAACCTCGGAATTTCTTCCCCTCTAAGGGACTTTAGAAAAATACTGTCTTCCACCATTTCAGTATTTCTCCGTAGCTTTTTTATAGAAAAAATAAAATTGTCTCTTCTTAAGATTAGAAGGCCTAATGTGTGAGTTTTTAAAGGAGCTTGCAAAACATCTTTTAAACCTGGCTTTATTGTTAGCAGGAGCATTAATCGTTCAACCGTTGGTTAATGGTAAATTTTCATGGGTTGTAGCCTTAATAGGAGCCATTGGTTATTTAAGTCTCTTATTCTTAAGTTATTTACTAATGACACGCTGTGATAAGGAGGATTAGGGGATGGAAAAAGCTTTAATTATTGTTTGGCTTCTTGGAATGATAGCTGGTATTACAGCATTATTTTTAGCAAAAAAAACATTGAAGGGAAATAAAAAGAAATGTCCCTCAATCGGTAAGCAATAAATTTTTCGCCCTTTGAATGTCTTTTTTTATTTGGTTCACCAATTGGTAGACACTTTTAAAAGCCATCTCCTCCCTAAGGAAATGTTGAAAACTTATCCTAGGTTGGGAACT
>JAADES010000058.1 GCA_013153315.1 Aquificota bacterium | reverse complement strand
GGGGTGGCCGAGAGGCCGAAGGCGGCTGCTTGCTAAGCAGTTGAGCGGGTTTACGCCCGCTCCGTGGGTTCGAATCCCACCCCCTCCGCCATTTAGAAAAATCCTTTAAATCGCCCCGCGGGGGGCTAGGGTGAACCCCCCCAGGCCCGAAAGGGAGCAAGGGTAAGCCCGATGCCCCCGCGCGGGGTTTTAAATCTTAACCTCAATAAGTTCCTTCAAACAGTCCAACCAATCGGTGGATAAATAAGGAATAGGAACCCTTTTAAAGGTTTTAAAGCCCAAATCTTTGGCCAACTGTCGGTATTGGATATCTATTTCATAAAGGGTTTCCGAATTTTCGGCGGTGAAACTTATAGGGAGAACAATAAGATGTTTAACCCCCTTTTTGGAGAGATTAATAATAACCTCCTCGGTGGAAGGTTCTAACCACGAAATGGGGCCGACTTTGCTTTGGTAACCGATTGAGTAAGAAAGATTAAAACTTTCCATTATAAGTTCAACACTTTCTTTTACCTGCTGTGGGTAGGGGTCACCCTTTTTCACCAAGTATAGGGGCAAACTGTGGGCGGAAAATAGAATAAAAGGTTCCTCCGAAGGGTTCTGTTTATAAAATTCCTGCAAAGTTTTTTTTAAAGCCTTTTTCCAACCTTCAATAAAAAGGGGGCAGTTATAAAAAGGCCGCGTTAAGGTAATTTGGTTTTCCAAACCGTGGTCTTTAATCAACCTTTCAATAGACCCGTAGGTGGAAAAGGAATAGTGGGGAAACATAGGAAGGACTACCAACCTTTTATATTTCTTCCGTAGTTTGGAATAGTTTTTCAAATATTCTTCCAAAAGGGGTTGGGAATACCTCATAGCAACCCTAAAGTGGAAAGTAGAACCTAACATTTCTTGGAGTTTGTTAGCCTGTTCTTGGGTTTGGGAAATCAAAGGACTTTTTCCGTCCAAGGTTTGGAGTATTTGAAAAGTTTCCCTACTACGGACGTGGGAAACAATAAAACCTAAAAGGGTTCGAAGAAATTTAGGAATAGGAAACACCGCGGGGTCGGAAAATAATCTCCTTAGGTAGGGTTTAATTTCTTTCTCCGAGGTGGGGCCTCCGTAGTTAGTCAACAAAACCAAGGTTGGTAGGTCGGTCATTCTATAAAGAAATAAAGGAAGAAGAGATTAGGAAGTTCCAAAGAACTCGCCCAATTTTTTCCAAAATCTTTGGAAGAAGCTTTCTTTTTTCTCCTCAAAGTGTTGGGTTACCTTTGTGCAAACATCGGCTTTGAATACCTCTTCCACCCTTTTGTCGATTTTTCTAACGTGGTGGAAATCTATATCCAAGTGGGGTTTCTTTTCTTTCATAACTTCCAATATGAGGTCTCTAAATTCCAACAAGCCGGGTAAAGGTTTAGGAACTTCCCAGACTTCGGCACCCCTTTCGCGGAACTTATTTATCAAAGGGGTAGGGTCAACTCCGTAAACTTCCTCGGGCAGAGCTAAACGGTTTATTTGGCCGGTGGCGTAAATCCAATCCACAAAGTGCTGTAGTTTTTTAACGCCGGGGTAATCTTTAAATCCGTATTCGGCAGCGATACCCCGAACATTCTGAATGTCCTCGGCCGGTCTAACGCCTTTGGGGCATACATAGATACATTTCTGACATTGGACGCAACTCCAAATATCCCCCACCTCCATGGCCTTTTTAACCATTTCCTTTTTGTGTTCCTCGTCGTTGCGGCTGTCGAGAACGTAGCGGTATACCCTCGAAAAGGCGTAGGGGCCGGCGTATTTGGGGTCGTCCATTACCGCTTCGCAACTTCCGTAGCAGGCAAAGCAAAGTATGCAGTTGGTGGGGTGTTCGTATTGTTTAACTTCTTCGGGAGGAACTCTATATTCCTTTTCGGGAATTGGCTTTTTGGGCTCCAACCATGTGCCAAGCTCTTTGAGGCTATTAAAGGCGGGGTCGTGGTCTACAACCAGGTCTTTTATTACGGGTAAAAAGTTTATAGGCTCCACCACTATGGGGCGGCCTTGGGAGTTTTCTACCAAATTTTTAAAGGGAGTTTTACAGGCCAATCGGGAGATTCCGTTAACTTTCATTGCACAGGAGCCGCACACGGCACTGCGGCAGAAAAATCTAAAGCTAAGGGAGGGGTCTAAATTTTCTTGAATGTAGAAGAGAGCGTCCAATAACGTTTGGGCTTTATCCACGGGAACTTCATATTCTCGATAATAGGGTTCTTTATCTACCTCGGGGTTGTATCTATAAATTTTCAAAACTGCCTTTTCTTGGTTCATAGTAAAACCTCCTTCAAAAGTGTTGAAAAAGAAAAACCCTTTAAAGGGAGCTTAATATTTCCTTTCCTGCGGTTGCCATTTTGTTATTACAACCTCTTTCCAACCGTGGGATAGGGAACCGTCTTCGTTTTTCCTAACTATGGAGTGTTTTAAGAAGTTTTCGTCGTCCCTTTGAGGGTAATCCAAACGGTAGTGGGCACCGCGGGATTCTTTTCTTTCTATTGCACAGAGGGCGGTAACTTCGGCCAAGTCGAGGAGATTTAAAAATTCCAAGGTTTGGATTAGGTTTACATTGAACTTTTTGGAGGTATCTACAACCGCCAACCCTTTTTGGGCTCTCTCTTTTAATTCCCTAATTTTGTTTAGGGCCTCCACCATGGGTTTTTCTTCGCGGAATATACCCACTTTGGAAGCCATAATGTCGCCCATCTCTTTGCGGAGTTTGGATAGGTTTTCGTTGGCTTCTTTGTTCATTAAGGATTTGATAAATTCTTCCTCTTTCTTTACATACTCACTACCTTCGGTGGGAAGGTGCTCTACGCCGGCCACATACTCGGCGGCGTGCTCGGCGGCTATTTTTCCAAATACGAGGATATCCAACAGAGAGTTTCCTCCGAGGCGGTTTGCTCCGTGAACCGATATGCATGCGGCCTCTCCGGCAGCGTAAAGACCTTTAATTTCGGTTTGTCCATATTTGTCGGTGTCTATACCTCCCATGGAGTAGTGGGCGGTGGGTCTTATGGGAATTGGTTCTTTTACGGGGTCAACGCCTTCGTAAACGCGGGCGTGTTCTACCGTTTGGGGAAGTCTTTCCATCAGTTTCTTTTCACCTAAGTGGCGAAGGTCGAGACATATATAGTCTCCTTCGGGGCCGCAACCTCGGCCTTCCAATATTTCCCTTTCAATGGAGCGGGCAACAATGTCCCTCGGGGCCAACTCCATTTTTTCGGGGGCGTATTTTTTCATAAACCTTTCGCCGTCCTTGTTTATCAGATAACCGCCTTCACCCCTTGCTCCCTCGGTTATTAGGATTCCCGTTTTCCTAAGGCCGGTGGGGTGAAATTGAACAAATTCCATATCTTTTAGGGGTAAGCCCGCCCTAAGAACGGCGGCCGTTCCGTCCCCCGTATTTCCCAAGGCGTTGGAGGTTCTATTCCAATACATTCTTGCGTGGCCGCCGGTTGCTAAAATAACCGCTTTTGCTTTTATAAAGTGGACTCCTCCGTTTCTAATATCCCAGGCGGTAACTCCTAAAACCCTTTCCCCGTTGTGGATTATGTTGAGTAAAAACCATTCATTGAGAAATTCCACCCCTTGCTTTAGGGCTTGGTCAAAGAGGGTATGGAGGATTACCAACCCGGTGCGGTCGGCGGCATAACAGGTTCGGGGAAAAGATGCTCCTCCGAAGGGTCTTTGGGCTATTCTTCCGTCCTCAAGCCGGGAAAAGGGAACTCCACGGTGCTCTATATCGTAGATTATTTGAGGCCCCAATTGGGTCATTATTTCCACCGCATCTTGGTCGGCAAGATAGTCGGAACCTTTAACGGTGTCGAAGGCGTGCTTTTCGGGATTGTCGGGGGCTACATTTCCCAAGGCGGCGTTAATCCCACCCTCGGCGGCTCCGGTGTGGGAACGGGTGGGGTAAACTTTTGTCATAACTCCCACTTTTAGGTTAGGGTTTTGGGAGGCCCACAGGGCGGCGTATAAACCTGCTCCGCCTGCTCCCACGATAAGGATGTCGTATTCCAACATTGGCAAAATCCCTCCAAAGGGTTTTTAGTTCAATTTTCCTTTTTAAGGAGTTTTTCTATAAATACCCCGCGGGAGGTTTATTTTCCCGCTAAGGGAGAATGCGGCTATAGTATAAAAAGACATTTTCAATGTAAGCAATGGTTAATATTCCTAAAAGTGGAACAAGAAAAGAATAAAGCTTTTTAGGGAATTTTTTAAGAAGGTTAGATAGTTCCAACTTCGGAGGTTTTAAAAGAATATTCGGCAACCTTTTCGGTGTAATCGTCAAACCAATAGGCGTTGGGATTTCTTTTGAATACTAAGAATTTTCCGGCGTTTTCCTCGTCGGCGGCACGGTGGTATTTGAAATAGATATGTTCGTCGTCCATGCCCACCACCTCTATTTTTCCCGTGGCATGAGACATTACCAACTTAGCTCTCTCGGCCAGGCCGGAAATACCTATTTTTGCCTGCTCAAAAATGGTTAAAGCTTCCTCTACCGGAATGGCAAATGCTTTATTACCTTTAACAGGTCTATTAATGAAAACATAGTAGGGAGGTATTCCTATAAAGGATAGTTTTTCAAAGAGTTCCCTCAAGGTGGAGGGATTATCGTTTACACCCCTCAAAAGGGGGGTTTGGTTGGTTAAAATTGCCCCGGCTTTGATTAGCTTATCCACCGCCTCTATTGTTTCACGGGAAATTTCCCTCGGGTGGTTAAAGTCGTTCATTATGTAAATCCTGCGGTCGGGTAGGGAATACTTTTCTATCATTTTGAGGAAATCGGGGTCTTCCAATACCCTTTGGGGATAGTAAGCTAATGATTTTGTTCCTATACGGATTATTTTGACGTGGGGGATTTGTCTTAGGCGGGCTATCACCTCTTCCAACTTTTCGGTGGGTAAAACTAAGGGGTCACCGCCCGTTAGTAGAACGTTGTTTATCTCGGGATGTTCCTCAATGTATCTGAAGGCTTGCTCCAAGTCCAGCAATATATCTTTTCCGCTAACGTCTTTTTCTTTTATAAACAGCCTTTTTCTAAAACAGAACCTGCAAAAGCCCAAGCAGGTTGGAGCTATCAAGAATAGGGCCGTGTCCTTATACTTATGCTGTAAACCGGGCGCTACTGTATATTTCTTTTCGTTGGAAGGGTCTAAATAGCCCCACTCTTGAAGCTCCTCTTCGAAGGGAACGGCGATTTTTCTTAACGGGTCGTTGGGATTATTCCAATCTATTAGTTTCATGTAGTGGCTTGTAAGCCTCATAGGAAAAAACTCGGTAACCTTTTTGATTTTTTTCTTTTCTTCCTCCGAAAGAGGCAGTTTTTCTACGTCTGTAATCCATTCTATGCGCGGCATTTAGCACCTCCTAAAGTTTTTTTTGAGAATAAACCCGCGAAGGGGGAATAAAAATGTGTTAAAAACCTTCGGCGGGTTTAAATTTTATGTTAGGTAGCTAAGGAAGTTTTATCTATGAGCCATTAACTACCTTTGGTAATTTAAATATAAAATTCCTAAAAGGGTTAAAAAGAATATGAATATTTTCCAAAAAAGAAGTTTCTTTCCTTTTATTCCTCGGTATGTTAACGCAATAGAAACCGTTCGGGTAAATAAGTAGGAAACAATAGTTGCCAAAAATAGTAAAAGGATAGTTTTAATGTTTTCCATTAAAACTTTATAGGTATTTAACCGCTACAAGCTTTAGGTGTTGGTTCATAGTTTTCATATTCTTTCGGAGGCAAGAAAAAATGTCCCTACAACCTCAGTTTTTAAAAGCTTACGAAATCCTAAAAGAGGAATTTAAACAAAGGGAGTTCACCCTAAAGGAGGCTCAAGAAATTTTAAAAAAACACAGAGGGAAATATTCCTTCGCCAATGTTAGGGAAATACTGTCAAAACTACAAAAGGAGGGTTTAATTACTGTAAGACCTTCAGAGGAAGACAAAAGAAAAAAACTTTATCGGGTGAAGGAAATGGAATTTTTACCAAAAGGGGAGAATCAAAAACTAACCAAAGGAGATTTAATAACCTTGCTCAAAAGGGGAGCGGATATTATACGCACATCGGTGGACTACAAGGTTTTAGCCATTTTGCTCTTTTACAAAGCGGTAAGTGACAAATTCAACCAAACCGTGGAAAAACTCAAAGAGGAATATCCGGATTTAGATATAAAAGACCTATACGATTTGGCTAACGAGGAGTTTCCCATAAAGCTTTACGACCTCGAAAAGGATGAACTTTTAACTTGGCAGGAAACCCAAAACGACAACGCTAAGTTTATTAACGCCCTCAAAAAGATAGCAGAGATAAATAGGGAAAAACTATCAAGGTTGGAATATCTTCTAACCACCACCGGTTTTTATAAACTTGTGGAACACAGGGAGATTTTGGAAAATCTTAAAAAGCTCTTCGGTAGCGTCGATTTTTCAAAATACTCCTACGACCTTCTGGGAGATGCCTACGAGTGGATTTTAAATTACTTTGCCCCCCAAAAAGCTAAAGAGGGGGAAGTTTTTACCCCTATAGAGGTCGGAAAACTTATTTCCCACCTTATAGATGCCGAGAGTAACAGCGTAATTTTAGACCCGGCCTGTGGTTCGGCTGGATTGCTAATAGAGCAATACAAACAGGCAAAAGAAGAGAAAAAAAAACACATAACTTTAATAGGACAGGAGAGAAACGAAACCATAGCGGGTTTGGCGGAAATGAACCTTATCCTCCACGGGATAATAAACGGAAAAATAACCGTAGGAGATAGCCTTTTAAATCCACTATTTGAGGAAAAAATCAAAGAGTTAAAACCTTGGGGTAAGGCTGACTATGTGGTGGCAAACCCTCCGTGGAACCAGAAAGGGGTTTACACCGAAGAAGCTTTAAAGAAAAACCCCAAGTGGAATGAAATTTTTACCTTTGGCTTTCCACCCGCTCAGAGTGCCGACTGGGCTTGGCTTCAGCTAATAAACTACTACACAGAGAAAAAGGCGGCGGTAGTCTTTGACAGTGGGGTGCTCTTTAGGGGAGGTAAAGAAAAAAGCATAAGGG
>JAADES010000015.1 GCA_013153315.1 Aquificota bacterium | reverse complement strand
ATCGGTCAATTTCTTTCCTAGGAGTTGAAGGGCTACTTTATCGGCGATTTGAATAATTTCTCCGATAGTAAGTTCTCTATCGGCCATAGCTCGACTGATTTCCGTAGACAAGGTAGGTAGGAGCATTAGAAGCTTAAAGGTTTCCATTACTTACCTCCTTTAGTGGTATAGCTATGTGACTTCCTCCCCTCACTTTCCTCCCTTTAGGGATATTCTTTTTTGCTAAAACTCACTCAACCCCTTCCGTTGGGAAGGCATCTAACACTTACCAGAAGATACGACAGAATCTTTATACCTCAAAAAAGGGAGGATGAGGGGCTTCCTGCTTCATGAAGCCACGAAAGTGGCGAAATTAGCCCCTTTAGGGGCTTATGAAGTGCGTATGCACGGAATAAGCCATCTCCGATGGCTTATCGTGGGCGAAAGCATTAACCCCAGCCGAAGGCTGGGTTAATGAAAAGCCCACTCCACAGGCGACAATAGCGCTCGGGGCTAAAGCTCCGAGCTAACGCTATAACTTCCCCGCAGTCCACGGGTAGGGTATACTCAAGCGTTAACCCCACGCTACGCGTGGGTGCTATTGTGACGGTTTTCAATATCGGCTATAAGGTAGTTATAAAACCATTTAGCCTCTAAAAATAGGCGGTCAAGGGTATCCAAATCGGATTTTGATAAGTTTTGAAGTTTAAGTTGGAAAACTTTGGGAGTTTGGAGCTTTCTTTTTTCTTTGGTTTGCTTAAGTGATTGTTTGATTTTTTCTGCTTTGGTCATAACTCCAAACTCCCTTGTATTGGGAATTTAGAAATTATTAAGTGTTTTTTCAACCTTTTCAAAGCCATTCATGAAGCCGCGTAGCGGCGGAATACGGATTTATTTAATCCGTATCCCCCTCTTAAAATAGGGGGCATTCTGGCGTTTTTAATCGTAAACCCTGCCACCGTCTTGTGGTATATGAAGCCCGAAGTATAGATACTAGCACAAAGCTAAAAGCTTTGGTTAGCACTTACAAGGAAAGGCTTTAGCCGATGCCCTGATAGCTGAAAAAGTGGAATATATAGACAACCCAGAGGGATTTTTAAGGAGCAAAATAGCATTTAACCAAAGGAAGGAACTTAAATTTAGAGCGTTAACCTAACCTAAAGGTTAGTGCTATTGTAAGGTTAAGGTGCTATTGTAGGGGGTGCTATTGTTTATTAGACGCCCGCACCCAAAAGCTTATTAAAAACCTCCTTGAGGAAATTAAAGAAGAATTCCTCCAAAATATTTTAGAGTATGAACCAGCACCGGAGCAACTTTTTATTAGCACCCTAACGACCGACGCTATTGAGCTCCTTTGGAAAGCTTTAAACCAAGAGCAAAAAAGGGACTTTTTTGAAAATTTTTTAAAAAGACACCCCCTTTTCGAAAAGTTTATTAAAGATAAATACTCCTCTGTAGAAGAATTAGAAGAAGATATTAAAAATCTAACCCAAAGGTTTGAAGAAACTCTCGAGTTACCCTGGCCTCTGTGGCCTTTAAGGTTAGAGCTATAGTGGGGGTAATGTTATTAAGCTCCCTAATAAAACACAAACAAGAACAAGTTGCACGCTTTCTAAATCTCTTGGAAGCTTACGCTCAAGAAAATAACATTGCTTATTAAACTGTTTGCTCTATTTACCTAAAAAGTTAGGTTTATAGAAGAAAAAAAAGAAAGAATTAAAGAATAAGCATAGCGTCGCCGTAGGAGTAGAACCGATAACCCTTCTCTATAGCTTCACGGTAGGCTTTCAAAATAAATTCCCTACCCGCAAAGGTGGCCACCAATACCAAAAGGGAGCTTCTAGGTAGGTGGAAGTTGGTAATCATGGCGTCAACAACCATAAATTTATGGCCTGGTTTTATGTAAAGGTCGGTAAATCCTTTGAAAGGTTTTAAACCTTTTAAACCCACCGTTTCGAGGGCTCGGGTTACCGTTGTCCCTACGGCGATAACTCTTCTTTTCCTCTCTTTGGTTTCCTTAATTTTTTCCACAACCTCTTGGGGAACTTCTACATATTCGGGGTCAACCTTGTGTTGGAGGATATTTTTAACCTTTATAGGTTTAAAGGTTCCCAAACCCACATGGAGGGTTATATAGGCTATTTGAACCCCTTTTTGGCGGAGTTTTTCAAAAACCCTTTCGGTAAAGTGGAGGCTTGCCGTGGGTGCTGCAACCGAGCCCTCCCTTTGGGCAAAAATAGTTTGATACCTTTTTCGGTCTATTTCTTCCTCTTCCCTTTCGAGGTAGGGAGGAATTGGTATTTTCCCGTATTGGAATATTTTGTCCATAACCCTACCGTCGGGGGCAAAAAGCTCCACCTCAAATAGGGGGCCTTCTACCTGTCTCTTTATAACCGCCTTGAGGTCAGGGGCTATGGTTATTTCCAAACCAGGTTTTATTTTTTTGCCTCCCACCAAGGCTTCCCAAAGATTTTGACCTTCCAATTTACGGTTTAGCAAAACTTCAACCTTCCCGCCGGTGGGTTTTGTTCCCAAAAGCCGAGCGGGGATTACTTTTGTATTGTTCAACACCAAAAGGTCACCTTCTTGGAGATACTCGGGAAGGTTATAAAAATAATCATGTTTAATTTCTTTTGTAGCCTTATTTAAAACCATTAAACGAGAATGGTCGCGAGGCTCTATAGGGTATTTGGCTATAAGTTCTTTGGGAAGCTCGTAATCGTAGAGCTCTACGGGAATAAAATCCTTTTCCATCGAGAGGAAAAATTAAAAAGATTGAAAGAACCTTTTTAGGTGTTGTTTTTATTTTTCTCGCTAAGGTGGGTTATAGGTGTTGGATAATCGCCCGTAAAGCAGGCAGTGCAATAGTCGTTAGGAGAGCCTTTAACGGCTTTTAGCATACCTTCCACCGATAGGTAATGTAAACTATCGGCCCCTATGTGGTTTTTTATACCTTCCAAATCCATTTGGTTGGCTATAAGCTCATCCTTGGTGGGAATATCTATACCGTAGTAGCAGGGGGATATTACAGGGGGTGATGCTATTAGAACATGAACTTCCTTTGCACCCGCCTTTTTTAGCATTTTGACAATCCTTCGGGAGGTTGTTCCTCTAACCAGCGAGTCGTCAATTATCGCCACCCTTTTGCCTTCTAAAACCGGCCTAACGGGGGACAACTTCATAAGGACTTTTAAATCCCTCAATTCCTGAGTTGGTTCTATAAAACTTCTTCCCACATAGTGGTTTCTAATAAGACCCAACTCCATTGGAACGCCAAATTCTTGGGCAAAACCTATAGTGGGAACTATTCCACTGTCGGGAACAGGGACAACCACATCAACGTCTATTTTTCCCTTCACTTCTTTAGCCAATTGTCGACCCAGCCGTTTACGAACTTCGTAAACCCAATCGCCGAATATATAACTGTCGGGGCGGGCAAAATAAATTAATTCGAAAATACAAAATGCCCTTCGGGTATTTCTATCCCTAAAAGGGAAATAGCTCCTCAAGCCTTCTTTATCAATAACAACCACTTCACCCGGCTTTATTTCCCTTTTAAAAGTGGCCCCCACTATATCGAAGGCGGGACTTTCGGAAGCTACAAACCAGCTTTGATTGTTTCTTCCCAATTCTAAAGGTCTAAAGCCGTAGGGATCTCGGGCGGCTATTAGCTTATCTTTGGTAAGTATTAGAATACTGTAAGCTCCCTCAACCTGTCTTAAAGCGTCGAATAGGTAGGGGAGAAAGTCCTCATCCCTCGGGTGGAGTTGTAAATTTTCGGGAACCCACCCGGAGGAGGTATCTATAAGATGAACAAAAACCTCACTGTCGGAGGTATATTTAAAAACCACCCCTTGGTCGGTTAACTCTTTTTTTAGTATTTGGAAGTTGGTTAAATTCCCATTGTGGGCGAGGGCAAACTCACCTTTGCTGGTTTGGGCTAATATAGGTTGGGCGTTGGTGCCCCCTATATCGCCGGCGGTTGAATACCTTACGTGTCCTATAGCACTATTACCCTTAAGTTTTTTTAAATCCTCCTTATTTAGTGCTTCCAAAACCCTACCCGGTTTTTTTACTAAATAAAAACTTTTCCCGTCGGTGGAGCATATTCCCGCACTCTCCTGCCCTCGGTGTTGGAGTGTATATAAACCCCAATAGGTGTGGGTGGCCGCATTTTCTACGTTAAAAGCCCCAAAAACTCCGCACATTTCAAAATAAGTATTTTCCAGCCGTCAAGTTTCTCTTAGAGGCTAAAAATAAAGCTATTATCCCTTATACCCCAACCTTTGGAAGCCTCCTTAAGATTTATTTGATGACCTTTAAAAATAGAAAACCGGAAATATTGGCCCCCGTCGGCAGTTGGGAAAGCCTTGCCGCCGCCCTTAAAGCGGGGGCGGATGCCGTATATTTTGGCCTCGATAAGCTAAACCAAAGAAGTCTTAAAAAGAAATTCACCTTAAAAGACCTGCCCGCCCTAAGGGAGGAAACGGCTCAAAAGGGCGTTAGGGCTTACCTGACCCTAAACTCAATGGTTTACGACGAAGACCTGCCCTACATTGAGGAAGTTCTCCATGCAGTTAAGGAAAACAAAATCGACGCGGTGATAGCTTGGGATATGGCGGTGGTTCTAAAAAGCTTGGAGTTGGGTATTGAAACCCACATGTCGGTAATGAGCGGTATAGCCAACACCGTAAGTGCCAATTTTTACAAAAACCTAGGGGTTAAGAGAATAGTGCCCGCCAAGGAGCTAAATTTAGAGCAACTTAAAAGGTTAAAAGAACAGACCGGTTTGGAAATAGAGGTCTTTGTTCACGGCGCTATGTGCATGGCTATTTCGGGAAGATGTTTTCTAAGCCACGATATTTTCAAAACTTCGGCCAACCGCGGTGAATGCTATCAAGTATGCCGCCATAAGTTTGAGGTAAAGATAAGGGATTTAAACGATACAAGCGGCAACCGCGAATATATTTTGGGTTCCGACTACATACTTTCGGCAACTGACTTAATGACCCTCGATATAGTGGAATATCTAACCTTTGCTGACGCTTGGAAAATTGAAGGGCGAAATAAAAACCCCGACTATGTTTATATGGTTACAAAGGCCTACAAAACCGCCCGCGACGCCCTTTTGGAAGGAACTTTCAATGAAACTTTACGAAAGGAACTTATCGATATGGTCGGAAGGGTTTACCATCGGGATTGGGATAGCGGTTTCTATTTCGGAGCCCCCACCTTCGGCATAAACCGCTCCAAAGCCACCGAGCAAAAGGTTTATATTGGGGTGGTGGAAAAGTATTATCCCCGCATTGGGGTTGCCGAGGTAAAAATCGAAACGGGAGAGTTAAAAATAGGGGATACCATCCACATCATAGGAAAGAAAACGGGAGTTGTACGCCAAAAGGTGGAAAGTATGCAAATAGACCGCCAACCGGTGGAGCATGTTAAAGCTCCCACCCGTATAGGGTTAAAAGTTGTAGAAAGAGTCCGCGAGGGGGACAAGGTTTTTGTTATGAAACCGGTATCGGAAGAAGAAAAATTGGCCCTCGCAAGGTATAAAGATTAAAATTCTCCGCTCTCTTTGTAGAGCCTTATTATTCTCCTTTGTTCGTCCCAAATATATTTTTGAATCCTTTGTTGGAGCTCCTTGGGTAGGTAAACAAAGAGCATACCGAAGCAGATTTCGGGCGACATGGGGCTTTTTATAACCCTCCTAACTTCGCAAATGATATTTTCGAAGGGGGTATCCTCCAAAGTAAAGTCAACAATCACATAGCTTCCCTCTTTAATCTTTTCTATTCCTTTGTAGTATTCGCTACAGAGTCTTATACCTCCGGCGGATATGTCCCTTATAACACCCTCGTGCCATTTTAGCCTTCTTAAAACCCTTTCAAAGTCCTTGGAAAAGGCTCCCGGCGGTAGGGGGGCAAATTTGCATGGTATATTTACCGGCCAACGGACGTGGGCCCTCAGCTGGATTTTTTCATATTCGTCGGTGTGTTCCAAGCGAAAGACCAGCTTCCCATCTCTCCTTTCTATACCCAAAACCTTGGTAACGATGATATAGCGACCGTCCCCCGGGCGGTTGAAGGTTACCATTATTTCATCGCCCTCTTTAACCCCTTGGGGCTCTTTGCTCATGAATCCGATGGCCCAATACTGCTCGGTGTTTTCTATAACGGTTGCTTCGTATTGTTCATCGCCTACAATAACAGTCACCGGCTGGTAAACGTCAATGTCCAACGTGCTGGATATGGGAACAAACTCGGGAATTTTCGTAAATCCCAATTTGTTCCTTATGGAGGATATTAAATGAATATTCTCAAACTGGTGGTTTTTTATATATTTCAAAATGGCCCTTTGGAATAGTGCGTGGGAGGAAATCAGCAAGGTTGGACTAATTTTTAATTCCTTTGCCAGGTTCCATAAAAATTGGGCTTCTTCCTCGGTGAGGTTATAGTTCTTCGCCAACTGGAAGAAGGTTTTTTTCTTAATGTATTCCTTGTATTTTTGATAGAGCCAGTAAGGAATTCCTACAAAAATGCCTATTAACGCCGCTACTACCAAAAGGGTTAGAAAAATTTCCTTAATGGTGGGCGGACGAAAAGCTACCTTTCCCGCCTCTTGGATTACTTCGAACTTGTTAGGCTCTTGGGAAAATATAACCGAAAGGTGGAAATTTAAACTAAAAAAAAACCACCAAGGGAGTTTTTTTAAAAACTTACTCATTAAAAGGTTTAGGTTAATCTAAGTGGGCCAAAACCATCTGTTTGAGCATTTCTTTGGGTTGAACCCCTATGCGGGTGTCCACAACTTCACCGTTTTTGAAGAGCATAATGGTTGGTATAGCTCTAACACCGTATTGAATTGCCAAGTTGGGATTTTCGTCGGTGTTAACTTTGGCAACTTTTACTTTGTCGCCGAGCTCTTCGGCCAACTCTTCTATGATGGGGGCCAACAATCTGCAGGGGCCGCACCAGGGAGCCCAAAAGTCAACCAATACCGGTTTGTCGGAGTTGAGAACTTCCTGTTCCCAATTTTGCTCGTTTAGTTCGATTACTTTTCCTGCCATGATTTTACCTCCTTTTAGCTTTTCTTTATATGGAGATATAAAAATATAAGCGACCAAAATAGGAGCTACCGCAGATAGTATTCCCTAATAAGTTTTTTTAGCTTTTCTTCATACCTTTGTAAGAGGTCGGGATATTTTTTCCACAAAAGGTTATAAACATAATCGGGGGTCGCACAAAGGGGAATTTCCAAATGGTGTTTTACCTTTAAACGGGAATTAAATAGGCAAACTTTTAGTTTTTTTCTAATTCTGTAAACCCAAAAGAGGACAAAAATGGAAACAAAAACCCCTAAATAGGTAATATTTTCTTTAACGAAAATCGTAAATTGTTTGATAGTGCTAACAAAATGGGTTAAAACGGTTATCTGTTTTTCCTGATTGAGGTCGACTATGTAAACCAACCATAAGGTGTTTAGAGTGTCCAAGAGCATTTTCAGGTTAAAGCCTTTGGATTGCTCTATTAGGCGTTGGACTTGGGGGGTTGCTTGGGCAAAGGAGGTAGGGTCGTAGGTTATCCATGTGTGGTTGTGGTAAATTTCCACCCAAGCGTGGGCATTTTTTTGGCTTACCACCCAATAGTCGGTTAGAGGATTTTTAACCCCACCGAGGAAACCTATAACCACCCTAGAGGGGTATCCCAAAGCCCTCAACAAAACCGCCGCCGCCGAGGCAAAATATTCACAGTTCCCTTTTTTGTATTTGATTAAAAATTCCTCCAAATTTTTGGCAGGTGTGGTTAAAGAATACTCAAAGTGGGAAAAGTAATTGTCCAGTCTTTTTAGGGCTACTTTTAAACTTGTCCCTTCCTTTAAATGGAGCTTTTTCAGAATTTTTTTTGCCAACTTTTGGGTTTGGGGAGGCAGTTCCAACAGCAGTTTTTTGTTCATTAGCTCAACCCTAACGGCGGTATTGGCTATAACCTTTACCTTGGTAGGTTGGAAAATAGGCTTCCTCGAAAGGAAAATTAATTTGTTCTTATCCCTTATAAGGTTAAAGGGTTTTAAAGCCCTTTGGGCGAAGCCGTAGGCAAAAATAAACTTACCACCGTAGGGATTGAGCAAAATTTCTTCCACAACGGGGACGCCTGTATATTCCACGCGGCGGGTGTAGGATTCCTTTACCGAAACCCAACTTTTGCCGTTAAATTTTTCCAATACATTACCCCGCCAGTAGGGTTTACCTTCCGTATATCTGTTTAGCTTGGCCCGAAAAACCACAACATCGTTTTGTTGAATTCGGGAAATCTCTCCCAAATTAATTTCATCGGTAAAACCTATTTCGGCGGTTGTTTTTTGGGTTTTGACTATTTGGAAAATAGGCTTTGCGGGTCTGGGAAGGATAAAAAATAGGACAGTCCCCAAAAGGAAGATTCCGATATATATTAAGGAAGCCAATTTTAGGAGGGTTTTAACAACTTTGCCGTCGGGGAGGCTGTGGCGGCTAAAACTCAACAGGAGGAAGAAAAAGAGACTTACAAACAGATATAGGAACAAAACAATTCCATAACTTAGGTCGGCAAAATATAAACTGACCACCGTAAGGTTTAGGAAACTTAAAAGAAACAGATAGAGGTAATTCCTAAAACTTTTTTCCGTTATAAGGAGGATAAAAATCAAAACCTCCGAAGCCATATAGAGGTTTAAGGGCAACCTCTCTAGGGAGAGCTTATAAAGCAAAATCCCAAAAAATAGCAAAATGGAAATAAAGGTTAAAAGCCGCCCCGCCTTTATCTCTTTATCTTTCCAATAGACCAAAAGCCCCAAAATTATTAAACCAACAAAAAAAGCGTAAACAGGCCCGCCCGAAAGGGGGAATATACCCAAGAGGGTGGGAACCAAAACTATAAAGGTGGTAATAAGTTTTAGGTAGGTGTTTTTAAGGGAACTTCCCCTATAAGATTTGGAGGTTTCCATAGGAAGGAATTTTGGGGAAAAGTTAAAAGAAGGAAAAATTAATCCAACTTACCCAAATAGAGCAGTATGGCGGTAATATGGGCGGGGGTAACGCCGTCTATCCGTGCCGCTTGGCCAACGGTAAGGGGTTTAATCTTTTTGAGCTTTTGCCTTGCCTCGGTGGAAAGGCCGGGAACTTTGTCCCAATCTATGTCGGGGGGAATTTTTACATTCTCCAACTTCTTAAGGCGTTCGTTTAATTTTTTCTCCCTTTCAAGGTAGGGTTCATATTTGAATTGAATTTCCAGTTCCTCTTTTACCCAATCCAATTTTGGAAGTTCTATTTGGTCTTTTAAGTCCTCCAAAGAGGCGTGGGGTCTTTTTAAATACTCCTTTACGGTCATTTTTTTCTTTTCCCCGCCCAGGTTGACCAAAACTTTTTCCTCCTCGTAGCGTTTTTTAAATTCTTCCAGCTCTCTAACGGCTTCTTCCAATAGTTTTAATTGTTCGTCGGTTAGTGTTCCGAGCTCTCGGGCAAGCTTACCTAACCTTAAAATGGCGTTATCCTGCCTTAGGTGCAGCCTCCATTCTGCACGGGAGGTAAATAGCCGATAGGGTTCGGTTACTCCCTTGGTGGTTAGGTCGTCAACCATAACGCCGATATAGCTTTCGTCCCGACGCAAAACAATAGGTTCCTTACCAAAGGCCCTTAGGGCGGCGTTTATGCCCGCCAAAATACCTTGGCCGGCGGCCTCTTCGTAGCCCGTTGTTCCGTTGAAGTTTCCGGCGTGGAAAAGGCCTTTAACCCTTTTGACCTCCAAAGTTGGATAAAGCTCCCGCGGGTCGACGATGTCGTATTCAATGGCGTAGGCCGGCCTAATTAGCCTTACATTTTCCAAACCGGGAATGGAGCGATACATTTCCCATTGAACCTCTTCGGGTAGGGAAGTTGAAAGCCCATTGGGGTAAATTTCTATGGTGTCCCAACCTTCGGGTTCCAAAAATATTTGGTGTCTCTCCTTATCGGGGAATTTAACTATTTTGTCCTCTATGGAAGGGCAGTATCTGGGCCCCACCCCTTGGATTAATCCACCGTAAAGGGCCGTTCGGTGGAGGTTTTTCCTAATTATTTCGTGGGTTTTGGGGGTTGTGTAGGTTATCCAGCAGGGCATCTGCTTTTTACCTTTGGGAAACCAATAGCTACCCTTGGGGTCTGTCCAAAAGCTAAACTTCGGAGGCGGGTCGTCTCCGGGTGCTATTTCCAAAAAGGAAAAGTCAATGGTTCTTTTATCCAGCCTTGCGGGGGTTCCCGTTTTGAAGCGAATTAAGGGAAAGCCCATTCTTTTATAGAACTGCTCTAACCCATTGGCGGGCGGCTCCCACATCCGCCCGGCCGGAATAACCTTGTCGCCGATATAGATTTTCCCATTTAGGAAGGTTCCGGTTGCTACAACCACCGTTTTGGTAGGTATTTCCAAACCCAATTTTGTTTTTACCGCTACAACCTCGTTTTTGTCGTTAAGGACTATATCAACAACCTCGTCTTGGTGTATCCAAAGGTTCTCCTGATGTTCTAAAACTCTTTTCATATAGCCGCGGTAAAGTTTTTTATCGGCTTGGGCCCTGGGCGACCATACGGCTTTACCTTTTTTGGTGTTTAGCATTTTGAACTGTATTCCCGTGGTGTCTATCGCTTTGGCCATCTCTCCGCCGAGGGCGTCTATTTCCCTTACCACTATTCCTTTGGCTATACCCCCTATGGAGGGGTTGCAGGGCATCTGCCCGATAAAGTCGGCATTTATGGTAAATACCACCACCTTAGCACCCATTCGGGCGGCTATTAGGGCCGCCTCTATACCGGCGTGCCCCGCCCCTATTACGGCAACATCGAAACTTTCGGGGAATTTTGTCAAACCACCGCCTAAGGTAAAATCCGGTTGTTTTTCCATTGAAATGAAAAGATAATTCCGCAAATTATCCTATTTTTGGATTTGGTTAGTATTTTTGAAGCTCCGAAGGAAAGGAATATATTAAAAAATAAGCTAGCCGGCGTAGCTCAGCGGCAGAGCGCGGGCTTCGTAAGCCTGAGGTCGCGGGTTCGAATCCCGCCGCCGGCTTTTTATTCTTTGTTAGGCTTTCTTCCTTCTTTTAACCTCTATGCCGTATTTCTTTATTCGATAGTCCAACTGCCGTAGGGTATAACCTAAAAGTTTTGCCGCCCGCGATTTTATATAGTCGGTCTGCTCTAATGCCCATATTATTTTTTGTTTCTCTTCCTCCTCTATTTGTTTGGGTAATGGAAGGCTCTCTTTGGGCTTATTAATCGGTTGATAGGAAGCTTTTTCCTCGAAGTGAACCAAATCGGGCACCAAAATTTTTAAATCCTCCAAAGATACGGTTTTGTTAGGTTCGCTTAAAAGGACTACCCTATGAACAATCTTATCGAGGTGTTTTATATTTTCGGGCAACCTTATGCGGGTTAGGAAATTTATAACTTCCTGCTGAAGGTTTACATTTTTTCCATACTTTTGGTTGTATTTCTTTAATAGGTGGGATACCAACAGGGGTATATCTTCGGGTCTTTCCCTTAAAGAGGGCACATATATATCTACCAAACTTAGGTGGTCGTAAAGTTCTTGTAAAAACTTACCTTTGTTCACATACTCCCTTAGGTTTACCGGTGCGGTAGCTATTATTCTTACGTTGGCCTTTAAAGGTTCCTCACTTCCCACCCTTTCGAAGGTTTTGGTTTTTATAAACCTTAATAACTTTTGTTGGAGATGTTGGGGTAACAACTCTATATGTTTTATGATTAAAGTTCCTCCATCGGCAAGCTCTAATATACCGGGCTTAAAGGGTTGTTTTTTGTTCCCTTCAAAGCCAAAAATTTCTATTTCCAACAGGTTTTGGGGGACATTCCTTAAATCCAATATGTGGAGGGGTTTATCTTTCCGCGGAGAGTTCAGATGAATTATTTTCGCTATTAGGGTTTTGCCCGTACCATCTTCTCCCCTTATTAGAAGGTCTATATCGCTACCCGAAAGGTGTTTTAAGAGATTTTTTAACCTTTCGGTGGCTTCCGATACCCCTATAAGTCCATATTTTGCTATCTGTTTGTCCATTATCAGGGATTGGGCTTGATGTTTTTCCTCCAAGAGTTGTTTTTCCTTTTCGAATTTCTCTTTGAGGTAAATGAAATTTCCAATTATTACCCCGATAATGGAAAGGGTTTCCAAAATTTTTTCTATACTCTCATTGGGGAAAAGTTCTTTAAAAATACCTATTACGCCGATTGTTTCCGAACCGGCCTTTATAGGGGCGGTGAAAAAATTTAGCTCTTTGAAGTTAACCCTTTCCAGCAGTCCCGTTTTGTTTATTAATTCATCTTCGGTGGCAAACATAGGAATTCCTAATTGGAAGGTTTTTCCCGTTATCCCCTCCCCTTTGGCGTAAACCCCTCTATTTATTTCCGAAGGAAGAAATCCGAAAGAGTTTGTAACCCGCAGTTCGCCTATTTTAGGGTCGTAAAGGGCTATAAAACTATGCTCGACATTCCACATTCCGTAAAAAACGCGAAGTATGTTGTCCAAAATTTTGTAAAGGTCGTCATATTTTGTAAAACTTTTTAAAATTTCGTTTATAAGCCTCAGCTCGTTGGACTTTAGTCTTAGCCTTTTTTTCAACATACCAATTTTTGAGGTTAAACAAATACCAATTTTGTAAACAGGTTGAAAGTTAACATTTTTGTTAAAAACTCCTAAAGGAGAGATTAAAAAGAAAACAAGAAACCTTTTAAGGGTAAATCGGAAAAACTCTTAAGCTGTTTTATTTTCCAGTATTCCAAAAATCCTCAGGTGTTCGAGGAAATCATAAAAATCCCTACGGGCGGTATCTTCATCAACCTCAAATTCCTCCGTAAGGGCTTTGATAATCTCTTCCTCACTTTTTCCCTCTTTTAGGAGTTTGAGGATAAACAACCCCGTTTGGTTTACCACATAGGAGTTTCCCGTTTCGGGGTCGAAAATAAAACCTTCGTCGTTAATGGCCAACCTTTTTAGTTTTTCCATAATGGGACTTATTATTTCTCACCTTTGGGTGGAAAAAACTAATTACCTTCTTTGGGTAAATTGTTCCATAGAACCCCAAAAGGTTCTGAGACCATATTAACCTGATGCTGGCAAAAAGAATTATTCCCTGTTTGGATGTTGACAAAGGTAGGGTGGTAAAAGGTATTAAATTCAAGCAGCTTAGAGACGCCGGCGACCCGGTTGAGGTAGCAAAAGCCTACGAAGAGCAGGGCGCCGACGAGTTGGTATTTCTCGATATTACAGCCTCCGCCGAGGATAGGAAAATAATGCTCGATGTAGTCAAAAGGGTGGCCGAAACCGTTTTTATGCCTTTTACCGTTGGAGGTGGTATAAGAACCCTCGACGATATAAGAAAACTACTTGAAAGTGGGGCCGACAAAGTTTCAATTAACACCGCCGCAGTAAAAAACCCCAATTTGGTTTACGAAGGGGCTAAACGCTTCGGCAGTCAGTGCATAGTTGTGGCGATAGATGCCAAAAGAAGACCCCGAGGCGGTTGGGAAGTTTATATCCACGGCGGGCGAACACCCACGGGAATAGATGCCGTGGAGTGGGCTAAAAGGGTTGAGGATTTGGGGGCCGGCGAAATTTTACTTACCTCTATGGACCAAGATGGCACCAAAGAAGGTTACGACGTAGAACTTACCCGTGCCGTAGCCGAGGCTGTAAAAATACCCGTTATAGCCAGCGGTGGTGCGGGCAAAAAAGAGCACTTTTATGAAGCCTTTACCAAAGGGAAGGCCGACGCCTGTTTGGCCGCATCGCTGTTTCACTTTAAGGAACTAACAGTTGAAGAACTCAAAAAGTATTTAAAAGAAAAAGGTATCCACGTAAGGTTATCCTAAGCTCTAAAACCCACAAGGAGGAAAAGGATGTATTACTTCGACCCCTTTAGTGCTTTAATGAACCTCCTTTGGTGGTTCCTTATCTTGGCTATTTTCCTCCAACCGTGGTTTTCAAAAATCCAACTCCAAAGGGCGAGGGAAACCCTCATCCGCCGATTGGAAAGGAAAAGAAAAAGTCGTGTAATCACCATGATACATAGGCAGGAAACAATGGGATTTTTAGGAATCCCCTTATTTAGGTTTATAACAATTGAAGATTCCGAACAGGTTTTAAGGGCGATAAGAATGACCCCCGACGATATGCCTATAGACTTCATTATCCATACCCCCGGAGGGTTGGCATTGGCCGCAACCCAAATAGCCAACGCTCTGGCCGACCACAAGGGTGAAGTTAGGGTTATAGTTCCCCACTATGCTATGTCGGGCGGAACTTTGATAGCCTTGGCGGCTGACAAAATAATTATGGACCCCCACGCCGTATTAGGGCCCGTAGACCCCCAACTGGGCCAACTGCCGGCGGCCTCTATTAAAAAGGCAATGGAACAAAAGCCTATAGAAAAATTGGAAGACCAAACCCTTATTTTGGGCGATGTAGCCCAAAAGGCGTTAAAGCAGATGTATGACTATGTTTATGGGTTGTTATTGAAAAAAGGATACAGCGAAGAGGTTGCCGAAAAAGTGGCCCAAGATTTTACTCAAGGCAAATGGACCCACGACTATCCGCTTACTTATGAACTCTTAAAAGAATACGGTTTAAGGGTTTCTACCGATGTGCCGCAGGAAGTTTACGAGCTTATGGCCCTCTATCCGCAACCTCAAAATAACGCCGTTCCTTCGGTGCAATACATTCCCGTTCCCTATAAAAAGGAAACAAATAGCTCCAACAAAAGATTTCCTTTTTAAGGTCTTTATTTTCCTTTAACTTTCCCGGTTAAGGTCTAAATAAATCTCAACTCTACCTTAAAGCTACGCAAAGGGTTTTAAACTTTGAACCTTTAATGAGGAAGGAAAGACTTTTCACCCCCGGCCCGGTTCAAATCCCCGAAAGGGTTTTAAAGGTTTTAGGAGAGCCTATAATTCACCACCGCACACCCGAATTTAAAGAAATTTTTGTTTACACCCGCGAACTTTTCAAAAGAATGGTAGATAGCCCTTCGGAAAACTTTGTCTATTTCGCCTCCAGCGGAACCGGTGCTATGGAGGCGGCGGTGGTAAATTTCTTTAGACCCGGCGACAAAGTTGTAGTTATAAACGCCGGTAAGTTCGGACAAAGGTGGGGAGAAATTGCCCGCACCTACGGTTTGGAAGTGGTTGAGCTTTCCTACGAGTGGGGAAAATCGGTAGATATAGACCAACTGGAGGAAACTTTAAACAAAAATCCCGACACGAAGGGGGTTTTATTCCAAATTTCGGAAACTTCCACGGGAGCCTACCACGACTATAAGGCCATAGGCAGGCTCTGCAAAGAACGGGATTGTTTGGCTGTAGCCGACGCTATTACCGCCCTCGGGGTTTACAACATAAAACCCGAAGAGGAAGGTATAGATATACTCATCGGAGGTTCTCAAAAGGCTCTTATGTTGCCTCCCGGGTTGTCGGTTTTGTGGTTTTCGGAAAAGGCCCAAAAGCAACTAAACAAAGAGCTTCCCAAATACTATTTTGACGTCGCCAAGGAGGTTAAAAAACAGAAAGAAGGAACCACCGCCTACACCCCCGCCGTAAGTCTTATTTTGGGTTTAAGGGAAAGCTTGGAAATGCTATTGGAAGAGGGCATGCAAAAGGTTGAAGAGAGACACCGCCTGATGAGCCTCGCCACCCGTCGGGCGGTGGAAGCTTTAGGTCTTAGAGTATTTCCTGAAAAACCCGCAATTTCGGTAACGGCTATATACTCCCCCCAAGCCGAAGCTATAAGGAAGGAAATGTTAAAGCTCGGTATAAGAACCGCCGGCGGACAAGACCACCTAAAGGGAAAACTCTTTAGAATTTCCCACATGGGTTATTTGGATATGTTGGACCACCTTTCGGCAATCGGTGCTTTGGAAATGGCCCTATCGAAGTTGGAAAATGACCCTACCCTGTTGGGTAAAGGAGTTAAAGAGTTCCAAAAAGTGGTTTTGGAAGAAAGAAAAATTTCCTGAGATAGGAATTTTTAATACGTAAACCTTCGGCGGGGGCGCCGTTTGTAAATATCTCTTCGGTCTATCTCTATAACGAAGTGGGCCCCCTCTTGTTTTTCCTTATTGGGTAAAACCCTTATTTTCCAACCATGCTCTTCTATTATCTTTTTAGCCGAAAATAGTCCCAAACCTCTACCCTTACCCTTGGTTGATACGAAGGGCAGAAATATTTCCTCCCCCTTTTCGGGGTCTATTCCCGGCCCGTTGTCTATTATGTGCAGTTCGTTGCTACCTTCTTCCATTCTAAAGCGCAATATCCCGATAAAATCGTCGGGTTTTCCTTCGGCACGTAGTTTTTCCCTTTTTCGTTCTATAGCTTCATAGGAGTTTTTTATAAAGTTTTCGAAAACCCTCCTTAGTTGTTTACGGTCGGCTTTTATATAAACGTAGGGTATTTCCACAAAAATCTGAAAATTGTTCCTTTGGTAGGAATTTTTCAATTCATATAAAAGCTCCTTCAATGAAAAAATTTCTTTTTTTAATTCCTCCTCTTGGGAAGTTAAATTGTTAAAGCTGTCTAAAAGGTCGGTAATATTTTTTATCTGCTGGCGTATGTTGCGTGAAAGATGGGGGAATTTTTCCTTTAAAAGTTCCATATTTTTTTCCGCCAACATTTCTATGGTGTCCAAAGAAAGCCCAATAGCATTTAAAGGATTTTTAATATCGTGGGCCAACCTTTGGGCTATTTCTTTCCATGCATGGTAGCGTCTATTCACTATAAAGGGTGTCAAGTCTTCTATAAACACCAAGGTGTAAGTCCCCAAGTGGGTTTTCTCAAATCGGAGGTTTTCCCTTTTTTGGACAAAATTTTCTAATTCCTTTAGGTCGGAGAAATTAAAGTTCTTCCTATAAGAGGGATTGGCTTCCAAAAGCTCCCCCGTGGCGGTGTGAAAAAGGGCCACGCCGGTGGAAACATTTTTAAAAACCTGTTCGGAGACAAATTTTTCCCTTTCCAGCTTTTGGTAAAGTTGTCTTAACCTCTCTAGGGTTCTTTCAAAGTTTTCCAAGAGGTTTTTTAGCTCCCTTATGTTGGTAGATTTAAAAACTTCCCTGTTTAGTTGGACATTGAGGTTTCCCTTAGCCACCTCCGATAGGGCTCTATCTAATTCTTCTAAAGGTTGGGAAAATCTCCTGGCTATATGGGAGGCTACTATTAAAACCCCCAAAAGGGTAAGTAAAGAAATAACCAAAAAGGTGGTTATGAAGTTTATAAGAACAACCTTTTGATGGCGGACTAAGTTTCTAACACTTTCCGTTTTGGTTTCCAACTCCTTTATTGCGTTTAAAACTTTAGTTTTTTCCGTGGGAGGGATGTTTAATTCCTTAAATTGCTGCTCCAAATGGAGGGAAAGCTCTAAAACCTCTTTAAGACTTTCGTCGGTAAAAACCCTGAGATAGGAGCTTTTTCCCGCTATAGCCACCGTTGTTAGGAAGATAAAAGGTATCCCCAAAATAAGGGCTAAAACTAAAAATATTTTTTTCCTTAGGTCGGAAACCTTTTTTTCAAAAAACTCGTTGTAAATCTTTTTTAGGACATAGATAGATAGAACCGTCAGGAGGACTATGTTTATGTTTACCCAGAGGAGAACATTCACAATATCGGAGTGGGGCAAACTGGATAGGTGGTCAATAATTACCACATTGAGACCAACAATAAAAACCATTGCGAGGAAAACGACAAAAACCTTCAAATACATAGGAAAGAAAATTTTTAATGGGTGGGAAAACTCCTTATAAAGTCGATAAACATTTTTAAATAATCACCAACGTAGCGTTGGCCGAGGTAAACAATCGAAGGTATAAGAACAACCAAAAGGGCAAAGTTAGCCAACATATAGACGGGATAACCAACAAAAAATATGTTTACGTTGGGAACTAAACGGTTGGTTATAGCCAAAACTATGTTTATGAGCATATAAACCGCTATGAAGGGCAAAGCCATCGCCAAGGCTATGGAAAATACCTTCACCAAAAGGAGGGCAAACATTTTGTAATCCAAAACGAAGGGATTAAACTCCGTTGGCGGAATAACCTCAAAGGATAGCTTCAAACCGTAAAAAAGAACTTCCAAACCTCCCGCCGAAAGGAATATTAGGGTTCCTATAACCCTAAAAAGGTTTCCGAAAACAGTCATATGTCCAAAGCCGGGTAAAACCATATTGGTCATACCCAACCCGACATGGAGGGTAACTATCTCCCCAAAGACTGTAAAAAGGGTAAAAATAAGCCTTACAAAAAAACCCAAAATGAACCCCAATAGGGCTTCTTTAAATATCAAAACCCCTAAATGGGCTAGGTTTGTAGGCATAACTAAACCGTGGGGAGGTGGAACCATTTGAACAAACAACCAACTAAGGGCAAAAACCAAATAGGCCAAAACTGTCAAAGGTATTACTCCGGGAGTAAACAAAGGTAGGGGCAATAAAAAAAACAAAATCCTAAAATAGTAGAGGAAATAAAAATAAACCCAGTCGGGGTTAATGTGAAAAGTCATCGGGGAAAAATTTAACCTCCCTTTAGCCCTTTTTATCCAAAAGTTTTTTCAATCCCGCAAAGGGAGAGTTTTCTTTTTCGGTGGAGCCACTATTCGGAGCTTCCTCGGAAGGGGTTTCATATTCTATTCCCTTGCATTCGGGGTGACATAGGGGCTTATAGGGAACATCTAAAATTATCTGTTCCCTTATAAGTTCGGTTAGGTTTAAAACATCCCCTTCCAAGGAGTAGGTACTTAGGTCTCCCTCGCGGAGGTTTTCCCTATCATCGTTCAAACCGTTTTGGAGTTTTAAAGTGTGTTCCCCCGAAAGGTCTTTATCGAAGGTTTCCAAACAACGGGAACAGGTTAATTCGACGTTTCCTTCTATGTTGTAGGTGATTTTATAACCTTCCCCTTTGGGGTTTTTGGTTATGTGAACATTTACCTTTATAGGTTTTTTTACCTCACCAACATCGGCGGGTATTCCTAAATCCTTGGGGTCTATTTCGTAGGTTCCTTTAAACTCCGGTTGTTTCTCTTTTTCAAAAATCTGTTTTAGGTCTATTTTAATTTGCATGTTTTACCTCCCTATGGGGTTTAAAGATAGGAAAGAAAAGCTTAAGGTGAATAATTCTTTTTCTTTTTTTTCTAATCATAAATCATAAAATGAAAACAAATGTCCTTTGATTGGTTAGAGCGACTGAAAATTGCAGGTAGAATTACAATTTTTAAACCAAGGTAAGGGCGATAAATGCTATTCCTTTCTTTTTGGTTTTAAAAAACCCTGTTGGGAAATTACCGGCTATACCTGTCCTTTGAAGGATATAAAGGAAAACAACCTCGATAGGTCTTTGACAGTAAATAAATACCCTGTAAGAGGCAAGTTTAAAAAACTTATCTTGGAGACCTTTAAAGTCCAAGCGGAGGATAAAAAACAAACAAGCCTTTATTTGGAGCTGGTTTTTGAATTTGACCCCAAAAAGTTCCAAGAAAAAAGCAAAAACCCTTTTAGGCTAAGCAAATTCTCAATGTTTGAGTTAATTCAGGAACTTTTAAATAAGGAAAAAGGTTTTTACGACGTAAAAATAAACGGTATGGAATACATAGCCCTTTTGGTGGCGGTTTTGTTCTTTATCCTGCTGGAGGCTTTTTTCAGCGGTTCGGAATTGGCATTAGTTTCGGTAAATAAGGCCATAATTGCCAAACTGGCCAAAAAGGATAAAATCCTTAAAGACTTTGTTAAAAACCCCGAGAGCTATGTAACTTTGACCCTTTTCGGTTATACATTTTCCATAGTTTTAGCTACAGCCTTTTACACTTACTTTTGGATAAAAATAGCCAATGAAAAACTCCCCCGGTTGCAAGGTTACGAACCCCTTTTGGCGGAAACCCTATTAATCTTCACCATAGTGTTGGGGGAGATAATTCCTAAGAGCCTCTTTATGGCCAATGCCGAATTTTTAACCCCCTTTATAGTGAAAGTTTTATATCCCCTATTGAAGGTTTTTAAGCCGATAGTTTTTACCGCTAAGGTAATATCCGATTTTATTTCCAACCTCTTTAAGAAGGAAGGTCAGTATCTCCGTAGGGAGGAGTTGGTAAAACTCCTAACTGAGGGAAGAATAAATCTTTCAAAAACTAAAAGGGTTTTAATCTCCAACATATTAAGTTTCCGCGATAGGAGAATTTCCGAAATAGTAAAACCCATCCACGAAGTGGTTATGATTTCCGAAAACGCCACGGTTGCCCAGGTAGCCGAAAAGATAAAAACCAGCGGATATAGCCGCATACCCGTTTATGCTTCAACCGTCCAAAACATAGTTGGTTATGTCCAAGCCTACGACCTTCTAAAGGCTAAAAAGGAAGAACCTATTACCTCCTATATCAGACCTATAAAGATTGTCGGAGAGTTTGAACGGCTAAAGGATGTTTTGGACAAATTTATCCACCAAAAGGAGCACATAGCGGTTGTTGTGGATGAAAGGGGCGTAGTTATAGGTATCGTAACCCTCGAGGATATAGTGGAAGAAATAACAGGAGAATTCTACGAAAAAAGCAAGAACGAAGAGGAGGAAATAAAACAGATAGCACCCGACAAATGGATAGTTAACGCCAACATAGAGGTGAGCGAACTTAACCGCCTATTTAACCTTAAAATCCCCGAAGGGGTTTATACAACGGTGGGAGGATTTATCCAATATCAGTTGGGACATCTACCAAAAAAGGGCGAAGAATTGCAATTTGGAAACCTCCTTTTTAAGGTAATAGAAGCCGATGACAAAAAGGTAAAAAAGATTCGCATTTGTAGGGTTTCGAACAAATAAAACCAAAAAAGGTTCTTTTTTTTTTTTCTACTACCTATTAAAGGACTTAATACCCTTTAACCATGCGGTGAAAATTAAGATTTTAGAGATGCTCAACTGGTTGGTTAAAAAAATTATCGGTTCCAAAAACGAAAGGGAGATAAAAAAACTCCGTCCTTTGGTTGAAAAGATAAATGCCCTTGAAAAGGAATTGGATAGTCTTTCCAACAAAGAGGTAAGGAAAAAATCCTTAGAACTTTTCGAGAAGATAAAAAATGACCCACAGCTCAAGGAAAGGATAACCAAGGGCGAGTTGGTAGACGAGCTAATTTTAGGTTTTGCCCTCGTTAGGGAGGCGGCCAAAAGAACCCTCGGAATGAGGCATTTTAATGTCCAACTTATCGGCGGTATGGTTCTCCACCAGGGAAAAATAGCCGAAATGAAAACGGGGGAAGGTAAAACCCTCGTTGCCAGCCTGCCCGCCGCCTTCAATGCCTACACCGACAAAGGGGTTCATGTTGTCACGGTAAACGACTACCTTGCCCGAAGGGACGCCCAATGGATGGGGGCCATCTACAAATTTTTAGGGCTAAATGTTGGGGTTATAAATTCCGATAACAAAACCTATCTGGTTGAGTGGGTTAATCCCGAGCTAGTAGAAAAAGCAATAGAGCAAGACCTCCGCGTTTGGCCCAAAGGCTATTTTGGGGAAACCCTTTCCGACAGCCAAATTAATGTTGAGGCTAAAAAAGCCTTCTTCACCCAACTGGTGGAAGTCCCCGAAAGAAGAAAGGCCTACGAAGCTCAAATAACCTACGGAACCAACTCCGAATTTGGCTTCGACTACCTACGCGACAATATGGCCATAGACCTTTCCCAAATTGTTCAGGTAAAAGGCCACCATTACGCAATAGTTGACGAGGTTGACTCCATCCTTATAGACGAAGCGAGAACCCCCCTAATAATTTCGGGGCCTTCCGATATCGACCCTTCAATTTACTATGTTGCAGACAAAGTAGTTCGTCAATTGGAAAAGGATAAAGATTTCAAACTGGATGAGAAAAACCGCACCGCCTACCTTACCGAAGAAGGGGTTAAAAAGGTAGAACAACTGCTTGGTATAGATAACCTTTACGACCCTAAAAATGTTGAACTTCTCCACGCCATTTTACAATCGTTAAGGGCCCACCATCTTTTCCACAGGGAAGTCCATTACATAGTTAGAAACGGCGAAGTCCTTATAGTTGACGAATTCACCGGGCGGGTTCTCCCCGGCCGAAGGTGGAGCGACGGTCTCCATCAGGCGGTGGAGGTTAAAGAGGGGGTTGAAGTAAAACCCGAAAACCAAACCTTGGCCTCGATAACCTATCAAAACTATTTCCGTCTCTACGAAAAACTGGCGGGAATGACGGGAACAGCCGAAACCGAAAGCGTTGAATTTAAAGAAATTTACAACCTCGATGTTGTGGTGATACCCACACGCAAACCCGTCATAAGAAAAGACCTTCCCGACCTGGTATATAAAACAAAAAGGGAAAAATGGCGTAAAGTGGTCGAAGAGGTTTTCCTATCCTACCTAATAGGCCGCCCTGTGTTGGTGGGAACTGTATCCATAGAAGATAACGAACTCCTTTCGAGCTTGTTAAAAGATAAAAAACTCCTAAAGGCTATTTATAACTCCGAAGAATTCCAAAAAAGGTTGGAAGAATTAAAACAGAAACATAACCTTTCGGAGGAGGAAATTAAAAAGAAACTCCGTAGGGTTTTCCAATTCGGTATCCCCCATCAGGTTCTAAATGCCAAACACCACGAAAGGGAAGCCGAAATTGTTGCCCAAGCGGGAAGGTTAAATGCCGTAACCATAGCCACCAACATGGCGGGTAGGGGAACCGACATCTTGCTGGGTGGAAACCCCGAATATTTGGCAAAAGAAATTCTTAAGAAAAAAGGCTTTGAAAATCCCCAAGAAGCCCCCGAGGAGGAATGGAAAAAAGCCCTTGAGGAGGCTATCGAAATAACGTCCAAGGAAAAGGAAAAAGTCAAAGCATTGGGGGGTCTTTACGTAATAGGAACCGAAAGGCACGAAAGCCGCCGTATAGACAATCAGCTTAGAGGAAGGTCGGGTAGGCAGGGAGACCCGGGAGAAACCCGCTTTATTATCTCGCTCGAAGATAACCTTATAAGGCTCTTCGGCGGCGACAGGGTGGCCAAATTGATGGAGTTTTTAAAACTCCCCGAAAACGAACCTATCGAAAGCAAAATGGTTTCCAAAGCAATAGAAAACGCCCAAAAACGGGTCGAAGCCCAAAACTTCCAAATTCGGAAACGGATATTGGACATGGACGATGTAATGAACGTCCAAAGGAATGTGGTTTACACCTTTCGCCGCCAACTCTTAGAAGGTCAAAATCTAAAAGAAAAAATCGAAGAGTTTATGGAAGATGTAGCCGACCTCTTTGTTAAACGCTACGCCCCCGCCGACGAACCCGAACTTTGGGAAATAGAAAAAAATCTCCCCCCCGAGGAAAGGGAAAAACGCGACTATTTGGAAAAGAAATTTGAAGAACTTACAGGGGAAAAGATAACCATACCTATCCACAAAGAGGAAAGGGACAAAGAGGTTGAACTTCTTTTGGAAAGGATAGAACAACTTACGGGGGAGAAAGTTAAAACAACACCCCCGCAGGAGATAGACGACGAAGAAGTCCTTTCATTGGTGGAAAAGATAGAAAAACTTACAGGGGAAAAGATAGCCGTTCCGACCATCGTAAGGGACAGAAAAGACCTAAAACGCTATCTGGTTTCCAAAATGAAAGAGATTTATGAGAAAAAGGAAAAACTATTCGGTTCCGCCCTTATGAGGGAAATAGAAAAAATGCTCGTTCTCCAACTGCTGGACGCCCTATGGAGAAGACACCTTCACCATTTGGACAGACTTAAAGAAGGTATCTATTTACGCGGCTACGGAATGCGTGACCCCGTAACCGAATACAAGCGGGAAGCCTTCGAAATGTTTGAGAACTTCCTAAACGAATTCAAATATGCCGCCTTAAATAGCCTATTTAGGGTGGGACTGGCACCCCAACAGCCCCAACCCCAACCCCAACCTATACCTGCAACAACTTCTAATGTAGGAGAGCTGAAGATAGGCGAACTACCACCTACGGCACCCCAAGCCCAGCCTGAAACCAAACAACAAGAAGAAGAGACCAAACCTTCCCCCGCCGCGGCTATATTTAACCAACCCCAAGAAGGTATTAAAAGCGTCAATCCTGCCCCTGTAGGGGAGGAGACTATTGTAAAAAAACCCAAAGCTCCCAAACCTAGGAAGTTAAAAGACCGTTTAGCCCAAAAAAGGAAACCAACTAAAACCAAACCTTCTAAAGGAACTATTGAAGTAAAACCTCAGAAAGACTCTGTTGAAGCAAAACCTTCGGAAGGAAATGTCTATAGCGAACCTAAAAGTGGAACAATTGAAAAAATACCTCAAGAGGATAAAAAAGGAAACGAACCACAAATAGGTCTATAAAAACTTTCCTCAACTCTTCTCTTTTCTTTCCTAAAGAGGGAAGTAGGGATAAAGCTCCAAAAGACGGTTTTCCATAGCCTGTAACATTTCGGCAAAAATCTTTTTACTCTCTTCAAGGAATTGTTTTTTCTTATCCGCCGTGGTATCTACAAAAAGACCTTTTAGAACCACATTTAGGAAGATAATCACACTTCCATACATTGTTAGGTAAGCTATGGGGTTTAACTGTCGCAGAACTCCTAAAAAGTGTTTAACCTGAACAAGGAAGTTAAGGAAATCAGAAACCGTTTCCACCTGTCCAAAAGCTTGGTTAAGTATTCGGCTCATTTCATCAAAGGCTTGGAAAATTTTCATTTTTACCTCGGTAAGGTTTAACTCTTTTAAATCCACCGAATGGATTACCTCTTCCCACCAGTTGGGGTTTAGATTGGATTTATCCGTTTGTAGGTTTTCAAATTTTTCTTTTAACTCTTCGGGGGTTAGGGTTATTGCACCCTCTATTTTTGCCCCGAAGTTGGGGTTGTATATTTTGAAATCCTTATCTAATTCGCTGAAAGCCCTTATTCCCGCTTCCATAGTGTCTTTGGCCCATAGAAAAACCAAGTTTGTAGGCAATTTTCCTCCAAAGTTTCCTTCTACGGTGTATTTGCTATTTTTAAGTAATGTTTCGGTAGCCTTTTTAAAGGCTTCGTCCTTGTCGTAAACGGTTCCTTTGGCGTGGTGTTTTTCTTCGGGAAATGCAAAATCCACCCCTAAGAGGTAAATTTCTCTAAAACCTAAATAGAAGGCCAAAGCCATACCGGTGTTTGTAACTGTAGGATTTACAAAGTAAAGTTGGGGATATTTGTTTTGGGGAAACAAAAGGGCCCCCGCATCGTTGGCCTTCAAATAGAAGGCCGATTTTCCAAAGGCTCCAAAAAAAGGCGGATAGTTATTATTTGCCCCTAAAAAGGGAATCTCCTTTCTAAAATCCTCGGTGGTAACTTTTATAACAGCCTCGTAGGGAGCTTCGTTTCTTTCAATATTCACATGAAGGTCGGGTTTTATTCCATGTTCCTGTAAAACCCCTAAGGCGGTTCCGCAGGAGATTATAAAAAACTTATTTTGGTGCTTTTTCAAAAGGTCTATATACCTATCCAAGGAGGGCCCCGAACCTACCACCACTGCAGGAAGATTTCTTTTTTCTTCCAAATTGGGTATAAAAACTTTCCCTACCTCTTTAAGGTTTATTAGAGTGTGTTTTAAAGCTATCCATTCGTCGTCAAAGAAACCCAATCCCATCTGGGTTTGCCTTAAAGCGTATACCACTTTTTGGAATATTTCCTTTATCGGTTCGCTGATAAAGTGGGTGTAGATGAAAGAGGCCACAGCAAAGGGGGTTCCAACCTCTCCAAAAAAGGCCCTTACATTCAGTTCGATTTCCTTAGGGTCGGATTCCAATATTAAGGAAAAGTTTTTTACGGGAGATTCAACATATTCTTCAAGGAGTTTATACCAATCCACAAAGTGGAGGGATATATAAAAGAGTTCCAATTCGGGTTCGATAATTAGAAGGTTCCTTATGGAGAAATTTTTTAGAAAGAACTCAATATGGAAACCGAAACCCATTCCTATAAAAATCAGGGAAGGTATTTCTACACCGTGAAAACTTACATTGGGTTTTTCGCCGAAAATCGCGTAATAGGTATCAATAAGTTTTTTTAAATACTCTAAATGGAGCCAATTTTTAGTATCTTTAATTTTGGAAACTCCGTAATAAACCGCCTGGGGGTTTTGTAAAAAGTGGGCCACCTGGGCGTAAGAATCTATTCGTGCATCGGAGGGATAAAGGTAGGTGTTGGTTAGACTATCATATATGTTTAATTTACCCCCTTCGAAGGTTATTTGAAACCGCTCGGGAGAAAAGTTTTTTAACTTTTCGGCTATTTCGGGGGCATGTTTTTCTAAAAATTGGATATTTTTGTTAAAACGTTCTTCCAGCTCAAGGAAAATCTCATCGGCCATAAATTAAATTCTATTTTTATGAGTATTTACGATAGGGATTATTTTGAAGAGGAACGCACAAGGGTTATAAAAATAGAAAGAAGCTACACCGAAATCCAACTGCAAATTGAGCAACAACAAAAAATGTTAGATCAACTTTTTGACCTTATAAAACTCCTTAGGGAGGAAAGAAAACAACTTTTAGAAAAACTCCGCTGTTTGGAGGAAGAAAATCAAAAACTATGGCAGACCATTGAGGAATTAAGAAAACTAATTGAGGAAAGAATTTGATGCCCTGCTTAGAATTTTTCCTTAAAAATTTTTTCTAAACCTTTCCCCTTAGAGTCTTTTGTAAACCTAACTTTTTAGGAAAATCGGAATAGAAATTGACGAAATATTTATTCTACTCCTTGAGTTAAG
>JAADES010000021.1 GCA_013153315.1 Aquificota bacterium | reverse complement strand
GTGCTTTTTTCTTCTACCAGCGAGGGGTTATTTAAAAATTTTTCCATAAAAGGGTTCCAAATAGTTAAAAGTTCAAACTCGGTAAGTAGGTCTAACAAGTTATGTTGGGCTATCCATTCTAGGGTATTAATATCGTTAGATTCCAGGTGCTGTTTCCATAATAAACCAACCTCTCGGCTATCTATATCCCACTTAGAAAAGCCAAAATAAGAAAATAGTCGAGGATGGATTAGTTCCCTTAGTTTGGGATATTTATGCTTTCCGAACTTATCCCTCAGTAGGTAGGTTATTTCCTTTGCCGGCTTCATTATTTCCTCGACTTTTACCTTTAACCCTAAGCATTCTTTTAGCCATTTCTCCTCAAAAGGGGAATTGTAGGCGTAGAGCTTATAACCCTTTTTAAGGTAGCTTTTTATTAAGTCCCTAATGAGGTTATGAAAATATTCTTCTTTAGCTTTTAGGGTTCTTACTATAGAAACGGCTTCCCTTTCAGAGAGAACTCCAACACAAATTATTTTTCCTTCGGCGGTATCGTAAGAAGTTGTTTCAAAATCTAAAACAACCCCCTGGAAGTTTAATTCTGAGTGGAGTTTTAAATTTGTGACCAAAACACCTTTCTCTTTATAAAATTGACTTTTAATAACAACCATACGAAATTTAAATTGTAGAGATGTCCCATTTTCAGCTTTCTCAAGAACCTACGCGGTGTTTAACTTTAAGAGATGAGGCTTTTAACCATCTTTTGGTTTTATTGAAAGAAAATATCCAAAAAAAGGAAACAATAGAAAATTTCGACGACCTAATAGAGGTTGTGGAAAAAACGGCAAAGCAATGGAGCGAAACCCATAATTCCTGGAAAAGGATTTTTAATAATGAACCCTTGGGTTGTAAAAGTTTCTACAAAATTTTAACTCCTCGGCAGTTGAAAATACTACGAAAGTTTGCCCAATCTTTGAAAATTCCTTTAAAATATAAACCTTTTGAAGAAATTCTTTTGGATTATTTCCGTAGACAGGTTGATTATTTTATTAAAGCCACAGAGGTAGAACATCCCGATGACCAAGTTAGGAACAAGATAAGCAATGTAGCAAAACAGGTGTGGGAAAAAACTTTAAAAACCTTCAAAAAGGGGAAAAAGATTGAAAAGGGAACCTTACTAAAAGAGTTGGAAGATAAAGGGCCGCTGGAAGTAAAAATAGCCCCCGTAAAGGTATCCTCCAAAACCTACCAATACAACCCTTGGTTACTTTCCTACCTGATGAAAGTGGAACCTTACGGGGAAATCATCAAATCAATGGAAACCGCAGAGGAGGATGTTGAAAAACATTTTGAGAAAATCCTTTGCAAGGAATTAGAGGAAAGTAACACGGATATAGAAACCTTAAAGAAATATGGACTTACCGGAGGGGATTGTTCGACGGTTTTGAACGACAGTAGGAGTAAAAAAATCATAGACGATGCTATAGAGGGTCTATTTGAAGCTATAGATAGAAATCTCCGTCAAAGGTTGGAGTTAGAACATTTTATTTCCCTTATAAAGGATGCAGTTGAAAATCCACCTCCTTTAGAAGAAAAAAAGAGAAAAACTTTTATCCTTACAGGGACTACCGTTCTAAACAACATGGAACTACTCTTGGAGTTAATCGAAGAAAACCAATTACCCTATGCGGAAAAAGTTATTTCTGTAATCCCTATAGGGGTAGTATTGTTAAACAAAATTGCCGATTACCTTACCGATAAAAATTATTACAACTTCCTTTATACCTACAAACTAAAGGTTAACGATATAGCAGAAGGTGCTATTAGGCAATTTCTTCAAGAAGGCCACGGGAAAGTAAAAACTCGGGCCGAATACTTTATACAAATCCTAAAAGATGGTGAAAAAAATATTGATGAAATCCTAACAATAGCAGAGGAAATAGAAAAAGCTCAAGAACAACAAGAGGACAATAAAGATTCTAAAAAGCCTACCCTTAGAGATTATGCAAGAAAACTCCAATTGGTGGCTTTTACTATCCCTAAAGTGTTGTTCTTTTACGGCCAAAACCTGCGGAAGGAAGAAGTTTTACAAACAATAGAAGTTATACAACAAATCGAAGCCCTAACGGCGGATTGGTTCAATACCAAACAATCCGTAAGCGGAATAACCGACGAAGATAAAAAACTTCTTAAGTTGTTAAAAGCAGAAATAGAGAAGACTCTCAACAAGAGCAAACATTACAAAACCTTTGACGAGTTTTATGGACTGGTAATAAAAACCAAAGGTGTGGAATATATAAAACGAAAGTTAAAGGAAGAAATTCCTTCCTTTGTTGTGGCGGTGGATTTTCATTCCCTTGCAAGGTTGTATGTTGAAGATGGAAAATTTAAAAACGAACACCCACCCAAAACCCAACGCTACAGGGGCATTATCTGGTTATTAAAACCCGAAGAGGTATTAAAACTAACTTCCACAGAAAGGAAAGATTTAGCCGAACACCTTATGTTGGTTGAAGGAAAAGTAATAAACACTCCTTTAGATTTCGAAACAAAAATAGACCCTCCGAGGGTGGAAAAAATCCAACCCCTGCGGGAGGGTAAAAATTGGTTCTCCTTCACCGCCAGTTTGGAAGATTATTCCTTCGAGTGGGGAAAGGGAATTAACGCTTTCAAAATAGGCTATGCATTGGCCTTTCTTATATTGGGGGCGATAATAGCTAAAAACTCGGAGGGTGTTTTTTACGGATTTTCCCTTCCCCAAGGTAAAGGCAATAAAGAACGCACACGGGATTTATTAGCACGGCTGCTGGGAGCTTTGGCCTTTGCTACAGCCTCCAAAAGGACTATGGCCATTCAAAGCTTTAATTGGGAAGATGCAAAAATAGTTATTAAAAAAGATACCGCCGAAAAAGCTTTCAAAAGCAAAGACCCCCTAAAACAGGTTGAAAAGTCCATTCGATTTCCCCTAAATAAAAAAAATATTCTTTCCAAGCTAAGAAATGGTTTGTCTTCATTGCTGTCCAACCTACCCCACAGGTTTTATAACCAAGATAACCAGCCCCTAATAAAAGAAAAAGTTGCGGTTGTGGCTCTCTCCAACCCCCAAAACCTGGACAAAGACTGGCGGGGGTTAATGTTTGAAATCTTTCTATTTGAGCCAGAAGAAAATGCCCCAGGGGGAAAAGTCAGAAGAATTACCGCCTTTAGGGATTTTGAAGCCCCCAATATAAAACAACTCAGCAAAAATCCCCTATTGATTACCAACTATGTCCAAACTGTTAAAAACCTTTTGGAGGACTTGAAAAGAGAGGGAGTCCAAAGGGTGTTTCTAATACCCCCCTTGCCCCTATACAAGGGCCTTTCCACTAAAGAAGAACTATTTAAGGAGCTCTATAAATCCGACCACTTAAAGGAATGGAACGAAGTATTACCAACCAAAATTGTTTTTGTTAGCTTTATAACCGCCTTCACGGAAAAATTGGATTATTTAAAAAGACACCTTTGGGAGCTTCTAAAAAAGAACCCTAGTCCGAAAAAGAAAAAGAAAGAAAAAGATAAAGGTGGGTATATAGCCCTTAACCTTATGGAGGGTTTGGAAGAAACCTTCCCCGCCGAGGGGGCCTTAATCAAACCCAAATTTGGAATTATTCCTTTGATATCCCTTTCTAAGGAAGAGGAAAAAAGATGGTTCCACCACGCGTTTATATATTCCTATCCATCTTCCCTATTTTTTGGGGAAAGATATAGCGAATATCTAAACCTAACCGAGGAGGAGAAAAAACTCTTTGTGAACCTAATGGACATAATTCACTCCATGCGTTATGAAAGAAATGAGGAAGACGAAGATAAAAATCCCTATAAAACTACAAAAAGAAACCCCTTCTGGGTATATCCCAAAAGCCGTAGCGGGGACAACAATATATTCGCCGAAACAGAAATTGAGCTATACAGAAGCAAAGAGGAAAAACCCAAACTTCAAACGGCCGCATTGGCTTTTCTTTTGATGGAGGCTATCTTTTGAGCTTCTTCTTTTCAACCATCCCAAAGGGGGGAGGAGAGATATTTTTCACCGCCGTCGGGAGAAATAACTACAATAACCCCACGGGGGATTTTTTTAGCCAACTCCACCGCGGCATGAACGGCGGCACCGCTGGAGATACCCAACAGCAAACCTTCTTCCGAGGCCAGCCTGCGGGTCATACTAAAGGCTTCGGGGGTTTTAACGTAAAGCATTCGGTCGATTATGGTTTCGTCAAAAATACCCGGCTTAATTGAACTTTCCATATGTTTTAGCCCCTCTATACCGTGTTTGGGTTCGGCGGGCTGAACTCCAACAATTTCTATCTCAGGGTTGTAAATTTTTAAACGCCGCCCCGTTCCTACCAAAGTGCCGCCGGTTCCCGCACCTGCGACAAAGTGGGTAATCCTTCCTTTGGTTTGTTTCCAGATTTCGATACCTGTTGAGTAGAAATGGGCCTTCCAATTGGAATGGTTATTGTATTGGTCTACATAGTAATATTTATCGGGATATTTTTTCACCAGCTGCCGCACGAACCTTATAGCCCCATCGGTGCCCTCGGATGCTGGGGTTAGGTGAAGTTTTGCTCCGAAAATTTTTAAAATTCTTTTGCGTTCTTCTGAAACCCCTTCCGACATAGCCAATTCAACTTTAAAACCCAAGGCCCTACCAATCATAGCCAAAGCTATACCGGTGTTGCCCGAAGTGGCGTCGATTATGGTTTTATCTTTGGTTAACTTACCGCTTTTTATTGCGTCCATAATCATACGCAACGCGGGACGGTCCTTTACCGACCCCCCGGGGTTGAATTTTTCCAGCTTCACCCAAATTTCCACGTCGGGGTTAGGGTTTAGATGTTTCAACTTTACCAGGGGGGTATTTCCTATTAGCTGTATTAGTTCAGGGCGCGGTTTTCTAAAGGGTTCATCAAATTCCCCGTAAACAAACATAAGGGAAATTTTAGGAAAGAGAGTATAAAAGTTTTCCTTGTGAAGGTTTACCTTTTAAGGAAAAACATAACTGGTTAGTATAAAGAGGTTCCCAAGCTTGGATTTTGAATTTGTCATAAACACATTAGGTGGAAAATTATTCTAAGAATAAAAAAAAGAACATTAAAGGGAACTCTAAAAAATTTTTTCTTTAGTTGTTTTATCCCTCAAATTTCAACCAACCGATGGGCTTTTTATCGACGGTTATTTCCCTTGTCTGGCTAAAAATTTCGCCGGCCATACGGAGTTTGTTTATAAGTTCAAAAATCTCCGTTAGGTGGTGATATTCTTTCCTTCCCCTTTTGCGTTTTTCTATCTGCTCGTAGCAGAATAGTTCGGCCCCGAAGGGTAAAATACCGGGTTTGTAGTTTACCCTTACCAAACGGTGGTCGCTTTCTGCTTCTATATCCTCCAAACGGCGGACAATATCGGCATAACCTCGGTCGGTGAAAAATTCTTTATCAGCTTCCAACACCTTTAGGGAAAACTTATCTACAACCTCTTCAACGGTATTATTTTTGAAATAATCATACATACGGGGCTTTTGGGCATGTTTTTCATATTCCTCTACCTTCTGAGGGTCTACCGAAAATTGCCCTTCAAAGGTGGAATTGGTATCGGCCAACTTTCTAATACCGATAAATCTTTTTCCTTTACCGACCAACTTTAGTTTTTTCTTAACTACCTGCCCTTGGGTTAATTCAAAATCTTCCACCTGTAGGAGGTTTAGAAGATTTTTCTTTTCATCGAAGTTTATGACTTCCCCTTTAACAATTTCGGGTTCTCCGCCGCATAGGACTTTCTTTTCCAACCAGGTGCCGATAAGGGAAAGCTGTTTTTTTACCTCGGGAAGGTTATCTTTGTTCTCTTGGTAAAACTCCTTCCACCACATTAGCTTTTTGTAAAACTCGTCAAAAAGCTCCTTATCCTCGCGTAGGTTTTCGTAAATAAGGGCGTTTTTTACCAAATCTTTTAGCACTTCGGCTTTTAAAAAAACTTTATCGCCCTCAAAGCGGGCGGTTGCGTTTGTTAACAATACCGGACTTAAACTTCTTAAGCTCATAAGGTTTTAAATTATTTTTTTTCCATTTTTTGGAGATTTTCTATTAGAGTCCTAAATTTGGGATTTGCATAAAAATCCTCCTGCAGAAGTTTAGCCTTGGTTAAGACAAACTCGTTTATGGTATTAACCACTTCTTCCACACTATCGGTAATTTGGAAGTAATTTAAATCCTCCTCGTCGATGGTTCCCATTTCCACCATGGTGTGGCGCATATAGTGAACCAACGGTTTCCAATATTCGGAACCAAACAAAAGAACCGGAAAGGGGTGCATTTTTCGGGTTTTCATCAATGTCAGGGCTTCAAAAAGCTCATCGAAGGTTCCATAACCGCCGGGAAAAATAACATACCCCAATGCGTAGCGTAGAAGCATTACCTTCCTAACAAAGAAATGTTTAAATAAAAGTTTCTTAGTAAGGTAAAAGTTTTTATCCACCTCCGAAGGTATATCTATCTGCAATCCTACACTTTCGGCACCCGCTTCGAAAGCTCCTTTGTTGGCCGCTTCCATTATACCGGGCCCTCCTCCGGTTATTATGGTGTAGCCCAACGAGCCCAGTTTATAGGCAGTTTCATAGGCTTTTTTGTAGTAGAAATTGTCGGGGCTAAAGCGGGAGCTTCCAAAAAAGGTAACCGATGGCCCTAACTCGCTTAAAAGGTCAAACCCTTGAACAAACTCCGAGAGGATTCTGAATAATCTCCAGACATCTCCCTGTTTAGCTTTTAGTTCACCTATTATTTCCCAAGAAGCAGGAAAGGTTAGTTTCTTCCCTTTCTCGGTGGAATATTTATCGTCCATAAAAAGGAGAAGGTAATAAAAACCTACTTAATAATCCTTTTGTTTAAAGACAAAATTCCACCTGTCTAAGGTTTGAATATCCTAAATACTTTTTGAGTTGTAAAAGGAATATACAACACTAAAGGAGGTTCAAATGGAAACTAAACTAACCAAAGACAAAGGTCTCTATAGAAAGTTAGAAATAACCCTTGAAGGTAACGAAGTAGCCCAATACCTCGACGAGATTTACGACTATCTTGCCCACAGTGCCAATATTCCCGGCTTCCGTAAAGGAAAAGTTCCCCGCAGGGTTTTAAGAAAACGTTTCAAAGAGACTATTGAAAGACATGTGGCTAACCGTATTTTGGAAAAACATTTAAACGAAGCCCTTGAAAAGGAAGGTGTTAAACCTGTAGCCGATGTATACCTCCAAGAGGTTAACATTGACGAAGAAACTCCTAAGGCGGTGGTAATTGTTCTATTTGAAGTCCCTCCCGAATTTGAAGTTAAAAATCCCGAGGAAATAACCGTAGAAGTTCCCAAAGTAGAATTTGACCCCAAACAGGTTGAAAATTACATAAACCAACTTAGGGAACAACACGCCCAATGGCAAACCGTAGATAGGGAAATTAAAGAAGGTGACCTTGTAGAGGTTGAATATGAGGTAGAAGATACCCAAAGCGGGGAAAAAGATAAAGGAGAAACCGCCGGGGTAATTGGGGAAGGTGTATTTAGAAAAGAAATAGAAGAGGCCCTCAAAGGTAAAAAAGCGGGCGATGAAATATCTCTTCAAGAGCTTCCCCTCTACGACAAAGAAGGCAAAGAGATAGGAAAGGTAAACATTCGCCTAAAGGTTAAAGCGGTTAAAGAAAAAGTTCTACCCGAACTTAACGACGAGTTTGCTAAAAAACTAAACTTGGGTGAAACTTGGGAAGAGGCCAAGAAAAAAATAGAAGAGCAACTAAAAGAACAGTTTGAACGTTCTAAAGAAGCCCAAAAAAGGGAACTCCTTCTTGGAAAACTTATAGAGGAGCACAAAATAGAAGTTCCCGAAACCTTGGTAAGAAGGGAGCTTGACCAACTGGTGGAACAGAGGGTTAGAGAACTGCAGGCCTACGGTTTAAAACCTAACCAAATTAATATTCAGCAGTTGGTAAACGACCTAACCCCCGTAGCGGTCTTTAACGTTGCCACCCGCCTAATATTGGACAAATACGCCGAAAAGTTCAATATCGAAGTTTCCGACGAAGAGGTAATGCAGGAGCTGGAAAATGTGGCAAAACTATCGGGTGTGGATAAAAACGCTCTAATCCAACAACTAAAAGAAAATGGAGCCTACGAGGCCACCCTCGAAGGTATAAAAGCCGAACTAAGAAGAAGGAAAGCTTTGGAAGAACTCCTTAAAAAGGTTAAATTTGTAGAAGTCGAACCTAAACAGGAAGATAAAAAAGAAGAACAACAAAAGGAAGAAAAATAAGATTTCCCCCTTTTGATTTTTTCCCTCTTAAAAATAAATCCCTTAATGTTCTCCAAAAGAATAAAGAACCTCAAAGCCTATAAAACCGAAACTTCCCCCGCAAAAATAAAACTTTCTTCCAATGAGCTCCCCTATGACCTACCCGAAGGTTTGAAAAAGCGGATTCAAGAAGAAATAGCTAAAATTCCCTTCAACCGTTATCCCGACCCTTATGCAAATGAATTAAGACAAATCCTCGCCGAGCTTTGGGGAGTAAAGCCCGAAAATATAGTTCTCGGCAACGGTAGCGACGAAATGATTTTAAACCTCGCCCTGGCAGTGGGCGAACCCTACGAGGGAATAACCTATCCAATACCAACTTTCCCAATGTATAGGGTGGTGGCCGATTCCTTAGGAAGACCTACCTACGAGGTTCCTTTAAAACCAAACCTTGAATTGGACGAAGAAAGATTTAACCGAGTTTTGGAAAACTATAACCCCGCCCTAATGTTTATTTCCTATCCTAACAACCCCACCGGGAACCTTTTTGATAGAAAAACCTTAGATAGGTTAAGGAAAAAAGTTCCACTAATGGTTAGCGATGAAGCATATTTTGATTTCAGCGGAGAAACTTACATAAACGAGGCTATAAACCCTTCGGAAAATGTGGTTGTTCTAAGAACGCTATCCAAAATAGGTTTGGCTTCCCTACGGGTTGGGGCCCTTATTGCCGACGAGGCTTTTATTAAGGAAATGTTCAAAGTTAAAATGCCCTTTAATGTAACCTACCCTTCCCAGGTTATCGCTAAGGTTGTTCTTACCGAAGGGTTGGACTTTATTCGTTGGGCTATCGGGCAGGTAATTTCCGAAAGGGAAAGATTAATGAATGAACTCCAAAAGATGGAAGGGGTTAAGGTATTTCCATCAAAGGCAAACTTTTTCCTATTTAAAACTCCCTACGATGCCGATTTAGTCCACCAAAGGTTGTTGGAAAAAGGAGTCCTTATAAGGAATGTTTCCTATCTACCGAACCTTAAAGGGTGCTTAAGGGTAAACATAGGAAAACCTGAAGAGAACGATATTTTCTTAGAGAAACTTTATGAGGTTTTAAAAGAGTTGGAAAAAGAACTTTAAAGGTTTTTCTTTTTTAAATTTCCTTCAAAAGTTGGTAGAGTTTAAACAATACAAATTGAGAGGCGGCAAGACGGTTTTGATTTCTATCAAAGGGAAAAACATATTTAAAAACCTCGGTGCGGTCTTTTAGGGATATTGCGAAATAGGTTAAGCCAACAGGTTTTTCAGGGGTTCCTCCGCCGGGGCCGGCTATTCCCGTGGTGGAAATACCTATATCGGTATTCAATAAAGTTTTCACACCCTCGGCCATCTCTTTGGCAGTTTGGGCACTTACCGCACCATATTTTTCCAATGTTTGGGGATTTACCTTTAACAGGTTTTGTTTTACTTCATTAGAATAGGCCACAACCGAACCTTTAAAGTATTCGCTACTGCCGCTTACGTTGACCAATCGGGCCGCCACAAATCCCCCTGTGCAAGATTCGGCGGTGGCTATGGTTAAACCTTTTTCCTTTAATAGTTCTCCGGTGGTTTCTTCCAACTCCTTTAGGTCGGTTGAATAAGTTTCCCCTTCGAAGGTCTTTTGTAGCTTTTCAAATATTTCCTTATTTTGGGTTTCTATATCTACCCCTTTAGGGGTCAGGAAGTATTTGATTTTTCCTTCCAAAGGTTTTAGGTCTTCTTCAATTGTTTCCCATTGGAGGTTAAAGGTTCTCAATAGGTAACTTTTCCTTTCTATAAGCTCTTCGACCTTAGGCCAATCGGTTGTTTTTAAGGGGAGATAAACGTTGACAAAACCTTCGTTAAAAAAAACTCCCACCTCCTCGATTTCGGGAGAGATTAAAACAAGGTTTTCCTTTTTACCCAAAAAATCGGCCACCTTTTGCTGCCTGAATTCTATGCGGTCGATTTCCCAAGAAAGCCGCGTAAACAGTTTAAAAAGTTCCGAAACGAGAGCCTCCGAAGGGAAGGTTTTTAAAAAGTAAACTTTGTAGGACATGGAATTAAATTTTTAAAAAGTAAACTTTGTAGGACATGGAATTAAAAAGGAACGGAGAAAGGGCTAACTAAAAACCCTTTCTCCGTCCACCCCATAGCGTTAACCCCCGCGCTAGCGGGGTGCTATTGTGCAAGGTTTAAACCTTGCCTACTACCCGCTACCCATTAGTTTGGGCTCGCGGGTTACCTTCTTCTTAGAAGAAGTTAGTTTTGGCTGTTAGTCCGTCCTCTTTTTTTATTAATGAAGGACGGGACAGCCCTACTTCGGTCTGTAGACTTCTCAAACTCAGCTACGAAAAAGGAACCTCCCGCTGGAAGAAATTTTAACATCGTTTGAAATCAAATTTCAAGTTTTTTTTAATTTCGATAACTATGTTAGGTTTCTCAAGTTTGGATTTAATAAAAAAACTCTTCCACCATTGGGATAAAAGAAAATTTTTCAACTTTTGGGAAACAATCTTAAAAGCCTATTCGGGAATATTATTTATTCCCTCTGTTAACGCGGGCTTGATTTTATTTCTAATAACCTTTTTGGATTTGAATATCGGTCTTTCGGGTCTGATAGCTATACTGTCGGCTTTTATTTTTGCCCTTTTTCTGGGTTCTTGGAAGACTTTCCTTAGTTTGGATTATTACATTTACAACCCCTTGTTGGTAGGTTTGGGTATAGGTTTCCTTTTTAAGTTATCTTTTTTAACCGTTCTCCTTATTGTGGTTCTTTCTGCCTTAACTTTTCTAATTACCTATACGTTGTCTAATATTTTGGGCTATTACCTTAGGTTGCCTGTTCTATCGATTCCCTTTGTGGTAGTTAGCATTGTGGCCTATTTGGCTTCCTATAAATATTCCAACCTCTTTGTTTATTACCTTTACCCACACCAAGTGCTGGAAACGTTTATCGATATCCCCCAATGGTTGGAGGGCTTCTTTAAATCTTTGGGGGCAATATTCTTTTATCCCTATACTTTGGTAGGCTTCTTACTTTTCATAATCCTTTTAAAGTATTCGAGAATTTTGGCTTTCCTTGCGGTGTTGGGATATATAACTGGAACCACTTTTGTTGGTTTTATGAACGGTTCTTTCCAATATGCTTTTTCCGATACTTCCGCCTTTAACTACATACTGATAGCCACCGCCTTGGGAGGGGTTTTTCTTATTCCCCACCCTAAGAGTTTTTTAATAGCCCTTTTGGGGGTTTTAATTTCCGTTCCTATAGTTGATGCTTCTAAAGTTTTCTTTCAGTATTACGGAATACCTATCTTTGCCATACCATTTAATGTGGTTGTATTGCTTTTTATTTATACCCTTTCCTTGTTGGGGTATAGATATATCACCGTCCAATATAAGGGAACTCCTGAAAAAACTTTGGACTTCTTCTTGAGTTTTCTAAATAGATTTCCCTATTGGGGTAGAGAGGTAGGACTTCCCTTTAGTGGAAGGTGGACAGTATGGCAGTCCTTCGATGGGGAATGGACCCACAAAGGCCCTTGGAAGTATGCCCTAGATTTTGTTATAACCGACGAGGAAGGTAAAACCTACCGCGGAAATGGTTACTATCTGACCGATTATTACGCCTACAGAAAACCGGTGCTTTCGCCTGTTGATGGGGTGGTTGTTGATGTTGTTTCCTCCTTGCCCGACAACCCTCCCGGACAGGCCGACAAGGAGCATAATTGGGGTAACTATGTTTTAATCTACGACTGGAGGGGTTTTTATGTTTTGCTTTGCCACTTTGCCCAAAATTCCATTAAAGTTAAGCCCGGGGATAAGGTCAGCAGGGGAACCCTTTTAGGCTTATGCGGAAATAGCGGGTATTCCCCCCAGCCCCATATCCATATGCATGTTCAGCTTTTACCTAAGCTGGGTGCTCCCACCGTTCCCTTTGTAATCAGTTCCTATTTGACCCCCGAAGGGGAAGTTAAAGATTACACAGTTCCTAAAAAAGGGGAAATCTTGGAAGCCTTTTATCCCGATAGGATACTTAAAGATAAATTGAACCTATTGTTGGATGAAGTTTACAAGTTCGAAATTTACAAAGATGGAAAAAAAATTAAAGAGCTAAACCTAAAAGTGGAAATGGCCCCCGATGCAACCTTTTACCTTACCGACGGCATTTCCAAGCTCTATTTTGGAATCCGTTTTGAGTGCTTCTACTGCTTTAACTTTGAAGGAGAGGAAAAATCTCCGTTAAAGGTTTTCTTTATTGCCCTTTCTAAGGTTCCTTTAAATTTAAACCACCAATTGAAGTGGAAAGATTCTTTGCCTTTGGAGGTTGTAAACTTAGGTTGGTTAAAGTCCCTTTTAAGGTTTTTAACAGCCTTTTACCATAATCTGTATAAGATTGTTGTTAGGTTCCAAAATAGGGATAAATTGACCTACACCTTCGAAGTTAAAAATACATTAGCCAACTTTAACGGAGAAGTTAAAATTGCCGAGAAAGGGAAATTTGTAGAGTTAATAAAACTAAAAGGTGATAAGGAAGAAATAGAAATACGAAGGGTTTATGATTAATTTTTCCGCTACGTTTGGTTTTGGGAGGCTACCAATTTTTTATATTTTTCAATATAAATTTTGAGCCTCCAACCGTACCAAAGGAGTAAAACGCCGTCAATAACCAAGCTAACACCTATTATGATTCCGAAAAGCTGGGCCAGCAGTTTAGGGTGGGGTAGAGCCCAAATTAGGATTGCGGCCAATACAAGGTCGGCAAAACCATTTAGTAGCATTAAAAACCAACTTTTAAGTTTGGCTTTAAGCTCAATGGCCAACCAAAAGCTGGCAAAGGCATCGGTTAGGAGATAAATAAGCAGGAACACGCTAAGTATTACCAGCGTTTGGTCGGGAAATAGCATAAAAAGAAGACCTATCAATATCAGAATAAATGGTTTAAACCATCCGCCGGCCCCCGAATGTTTGGAATTTAAATTGAAAAAGACCCACATTAAACCGGAGGCAAACATTACCGCCCCGAAAAATATTAGGGAGCTGTAAGTAAACACGGCGGGAACAACCAAAGCAACAATTCCTAAAATCAGCAGGAGTAAACCCCAAATTATTAGCAAGTTCATAAGGAAAAAATTAAACCCTAAAAAAGGATTTTGACTTTTAAACCAAAAAACTAACAAAGAGCTTTACAAAAATATCCAACCTATCCGAGGTTTTATTTTTCTTCCTTCCAAAGGACACTTGATAATAGCCATTCTAAAGTTGGAAAGATAAAAAACTTCAGGATATGTCAATATAGGAATAAAACCATTAACAAAATCTTAACATTGGGCGGAGGTGTAAAATGCTGGTGGCCTTTATCGTGTTTGTGGTGGCATTAATAGCTACCGTTTTATTGTTCTGGTTGATAGCACTCCTTTATGCTCCCAAAGGGGATTCCATAGCTAAGGAAGTTCCCTACGAATGTGCGGTGCCTCCCGAAGGGCCTTTACCCAAAAAGACCAACTTTAGGTATTATTTCTTCGGCATTTTGTTCCTAACTATGGATATGGTCGGAATGTTCGTAGCTCTGGAAGCGTTAACTAATGGAAAGTTCGGATGGATTTTTGTTATTTTCATACTCCCCCTACTACTGGCCATCTGGCACATCATAGGAGGTAAAAGGTATGTTGACCAAGTTTCTTGATTTCTTCGGTTGGGCCCGTTCCCACAGCCCTTGGATGGTTCACTACTGTTCGGGCTGTTGCTCTTTGGAAATCTTGGCTTTAATGGGCCCCAGATTTGACTGGGAGAGATATGGCTTCCTCCCCGTTCCCTCGCCCAGACAGGCGGACTTTATTGTTATAACAGGTTTAATTTCGAGAAAGGTTTTGCCCGTATTGCTTATGACCTACGACCAAATGCCCCGCCCCAGATATGTGTTTGCTATAGGAGCTTGCGCTTTTGACGGAGGCCCCTACTACGATTCCACCTCTGTGGTTACCAATGTTCCCGAAATTCTCCCGCCCGATGTTTTTGTAGCAGGATGTCCTCCAACACCCGAAGCAATATTGGACGGATTGCTGGAAATGAAAAAGATAATCCGCGAAAGAAGGGAAGCTCGAGCGGAAAAAGAGGGCACTTGGAGGGAAATCCTAAAAAAAGAATTGGAAAAAAATCCTTTGTTAGCTAAGCAACCTTTCTTTGTAGGCGGTTAAATTTCTTTAATTTTTCGGGTAAGTAAATACTTGACAACCTTCGAAGGTTCTTTTAAAGCCTTTTATCCACTTTTTGGAGGAAAAGAATGGGCTTTGAGAGGTTAAAAAAATTAATGAAAACCTACTTTGGGGTAGAAGCCCAAGAATATCCCCAAAATGCGGTGACAAAAACTTATTTATTTCAAATCCAACCGGTGCATATAAGGGAAGTGGCAAAACTTCTTAAGGAAAACGGTTTTAACTTTTTCCATACATTGTCGCCTGTGGATTACTCCCCCAAAGGAAGAGGTTTAGAACTTAACTATTTCTTCGAAAGCATAGAGGAAAAAATTTGGGTGGTTATAAGAACCGAACTACCATTGGATAACCCCGAAATAGATTCCATCCACGATATCTATCCCGCCGCCGAAGCCTGCGAAAGGGAGGAGTGGGAAAAATTCGGCATCAACTTTAAAGGACACCCCCGTTTAAAACCCCTGTTGTTGGATGACACGCTCCAAGGCAAGTGGGTTCAAAGAAAAGCCTATGTGCCCGAACCCCACCGAGATTAAAAGGAGGTTAAGCCATGTATAAGGGAGCCCAAATAATTACCGAGCCGGTAGGCAAAGAAGGCGACCTAATGATTTTGAACTGGGGTGTTCAACACCCGGCCTCGGGCCCTATGCGTATTAAAGTCTGGCTCGATGGTGAAACCATTGTAAAAGTCGAAAACGACCCTGGCTACGTTACGAGAAACTTGGAGAAGCTACTGGAATACCGAACTTGGGAAAGTGCAATAGTAAATGTTGAAAGAATTTGCTTTATCGACGACTTGGGAACGCTCCTTAACTGGGCCTTGGCGGTCGAAAAATTGGCCGAAATAGAGGTTCCTAAAAAGGTTCAGTATTTCCGCGTAATTTTGGCCGAAGTAGGAAGAATAGTCTCTCACCTCATAGGCATTGGCTCAATGTTCGGAGCCCTCGGCGTAGCCACTCCCATGATGTGGGTATTGGCTATTAGGGAATACTATTTGGATTTTCTTGAACACTATTCGGGTTATAGAATTTCCACCGCCTCCATAGTCCCCGGAGGATTGAAAGCAGAACCTACCAAGGAAGACTTTGAACTGCTAAAGAAAGCAATAGAGGAAACTAAAAAAAGATGGCCCGAGTATAAGGAAGTCTTTAAAGACAATCCCACCTTGGTGGAAAGATATAAAGGTGTTGGTGTAATTCCCAAAGACTTAGTTTTCGAATTGGGTTTGAGGGGCCCGGTCGCCAGAGCATCGGGCGTAGATTACGATGTAAGAACCCGCTACCCCTACAGCTCCTACGAAGATTTCGATTTCAACGTGATAGTTAAAGAAGAGGGAGACGCCTACGCAAGGTTCTTGGTAGTTTTGGAAGAAATTGAAGAGTCGGTAAAAATCATCGAACAGGCTCTGGAAGGAATGCCCACCGAGGGTAAATGGAAAGTTAGAGTTCCCAAGAAAATAAAGGCGGGAGAAGCCTATTCGGCGGTAGAGTGGTCGCGCGGTTCGATGGATTACCATGTAATAAGCGACGGTGGAACGGGCCCCTACAGGGTAAAAATTTCAGCACCCTCCTTTATGAACATCTGGGCTTTGGAAAGGATAGCCCCCGGGCATAAATTGGCCGATTTGGCAACAATTTTTGCCAGCCTTTATATCTGCCACGGAGACCTTGACAGATAACCAACGGGAGGTTTAACCATGGATTGGGGTGAAATTTTATTTAGAACATTGGTATTTCCCGGCGTTAGCTTCCTACTGTTGGTAATCTTTGCCACCTTCTACTTGGAAAGGAAACTTGTGGCCGACATGCACGGCCGAACAGGCCCCTACTATGTGGGCCCCTACGGAATACTCCAAACGGTGGCCGATATATTTAAAATCCTCCAAAAGGAAGTAATTATTCACCGTGAAGCGGACAAGGTTTTATTTTTGGTAGTGCCCGCTTTCGCATTCCTAATGGTTTCCTTGGTGGCGGCCTTCATACCATACGACAAAGACCTTTGGATAGTTTCTACACCCTACGACCTGATAATCTCCTTGGCGTTGCTGACCTCACTACCCGCAATATTCCTATTTGCCGGTTGGGTATCCAAAAGTAAATATCCCTTCATCGGAGGTATAAGGGTTATCAACCAGCTTATATCGGGAGAAATTCCCCTTTGGTTGGCTGGTTTGTCGGTGGCACTCTGGTATGGAACTTTCAACTATGTGGAAATAGTAGAGAAGTTCGACATCATAGGCTTTTTGGTAAATCTAATAGGCTTTGCTATATTCCTGGTAGCCATTCTAATAGTTGCCGACCGTCCGCCCTTCGACATTCCCGAAGCGGAACAAGAGATTGTTTACGGATTCCTAACCGAATACACCGGATTGGGTTATCTGCTTCTGGCCGGTGCAAAATTTTTGGAAGTTTTTGTTTTGGCCGCAATGACGGTAACCCTATTTTTGGGAGGTTTTAAAGGGCCTTTCCTACCGGGTTGGGCATGGTTCTTCATAAAGCTATTCTTCGTGTATTACCTTGCCTTCGCCATAAGGGCCTCCACACCGAGGATAAGGCTTGACCAACTCATTAAACTCACTTGGAAAGTATTGGTTCCTTTGGCACTTCTCAATATCGTTCTAATAATCCTGCTAAAGGGTTTCTAAGGAGGTAAAGCTATGGATATAGGTTTCAAAATTTTAGAAAAGATAACCTTGGTAGCCCTAAGGGCTTTAAAGCCTAAAGATACCGAATATTTCCCCGAAAAAAATCCCGAAGTTAGAAAAAAAACCGAAAGATTCAGAGGAAGACACTTCATTAACGCCGAAACATGCATAGGGTGCTATGCCTGCGAAAGAGCCTGTCCCATAGGGGCCATCATAATGGTTCCTACCGGCCTTAAACGACCCAGAGCTATGCCGGTCGTTAACTTAGGCCGCTGCTGTTATTGCGGTCTCTGCGAAGATTCCTGCCCCACCAAGGAAAAATCGATTTATCTAACCGAAGATTACGACATCCTTATAAAGGACGTTGGCATAAATCTAACTCCCCTTATAGACGACCTATGGGCCAAACCCGTAGGGGACATAACTAAAAACCCCTTGGTGGTTAAAGACCTAAAAAAACAACAGCAAAAGGAGGGTAAATAATGCTCCTTTACTTTTCCATTCTTTACCTAATCATTATTGCCACCGCCATAGCAGCCATTGAACTAACCAACCTTATTTGGGTTCTGGTAGCCTTTGCAGTCCTTCTTACGGAAATTGCACTGTTTTATTTCTCTCTGGGTTTTCCATTGCTGGGGGCTTTCCAATTGGCTATATACGCCGGTGGTGTTGCTATCTTGGTGCTATTTGCCATTCTCACCATCGGCGAGAGAGAAGAAGAAAAAAGGGAAAGCAAATTGGCCGCCGGCGTTGCTATAGCCTTGTTTATAACCGGGGTTATAGCTTCAATATGGACAGGCCTTACAACAAAGCCGTACCTCCAAATATCTTTAGAGGAAATAGGTAGGGTATTTGTTGACAAATACGCAATTCTAATAATTCCCCTGGCCTTTACCGCGGCCGGTATCGTTTTCGGAGCTTACTACATACTAAGCAAAAAACTTAACAGGGAGGAATAAAAATGAACTTCCAGTTCAGCCATGAACCTATGTTTTGGTTTTTGCTTGTAACCTTCTCTTTGGTGGCCATCGGAATTTATGGTCTGTTGGCACGCAAATCCATTCTGAAAATGATTATTTCCGTTGAAATAGTGGTCAACGGTGCCAATGTCGGTTTGGCCGCATTTGCAACCCAACACGGTGCCGACGGAGTAATAATAGCTTTCTTTGCTATAGCATTGGCGGCCTTGGAAGTAGCCGTCGGTTTGACATTGCTAATCGTTCTTGCAAGAAAATATGGTATAACCTTCCCCGAAAAACTTAACAACCTCAAATGGTAATTCCCTTTTAAAAAAACCCCAAGGAGGCGGAAGATGGAAAAGCTTATATACCTATCTGTGTTCCTACCGATTTTTGGAGCGCCCTTAATTTGGTTTATCAGTCATTACACCAACAAATGGTTGTCCTGGTATATGTCCCTGGCCATAACCGGTTTTTCAGCATTGGTAGCCTTAACCACATTATGGAATGTTGTAAACGGGCATATTTATGAAAATTCTTTCACCTGGTTCCAATTCGGAGATGTTAAAGTCCCCTTCGGGATTTATGTAGACGGTATTTCGGCACTCATATACGCAATGGCGGCCTTCCTGGGTTTCCTTATCGTAATGTATTCCCGCGGCTACATGGAACATGACGAAAGTCCCCATAGGTTTTTCATGAAGGTTACCTTCTTCATAGGTTCCATGTTAGGGCTTACGGTATCGGACAACATACTGGCCCTATTCATCTTCTGGGAATTCATGGGATTAGCCTCCTATCTGCTTATCGCCTACTGGTATTACAAAGACAGCGCCGCCGATGCGGGACTAAAAGCTTTTCTCATGACCAAATTCGCCGACGGCTTTTTCTTGGCAGGGTTGGTGCTTCTTTGGTTGGTTACAGGAACTCTCAATATTCAAGAAATCAACCATATGGCCGAATTAGCGGCAATTCCTTTGTTCGCAGCGGCAGCTTCCGCATTGCTAATGTTCGGCGGTGCGGTAGGTAAATCGGCCCAATTTCCCCTGTTCCCTTGGCTGTTGGACGCTATGGAAGGCCCGACCCCTGTCTCGGCCCTAATTCACGCTGCCACAATGGTTAACGCCGGTGTTTTCTTGGTTGGAAGACTATTTCCCTTCTACGAATATTCGGGAATTCTCTACGTAATAATGGCTATCGGTGCGGTTTCGGCCTTTATAGCTGTCCTAGGCGCCACCGTTCACCGAGAAATAAAGAAAATCATCGCCTTCTCCACTATGGAAAACCTCGGGTTAATGTTCGTAGGATTGGGTGCGGGTTCTTTGGCGGCCGGACTCTTTCATTTGGTATCCCATGCAACCTTCAAAGCACTCCTATTCTTAGCCGCAGGTAACGTTATCCACTTCACCCACGAAAAAGACGCCTTTAAGTTGGGCGGCCTACTCAAAATTATGCCCGTTACAGCAGCCCTATTCCTTATAGGAATCTTGTCCCTATCGGGAATTCCTCCCTTCAGCGGCTTCTACTCCAAAGAGTGGATAGTTCACGAAGCTAAAATGGCGGGAGACCCTATAGTCTTTGCTTTTGTTCTAACAGCCGCGGTTCTAACCATCTTCTACGGATTCCGTCTCTGGTTCCGTATCTTTACAGGCGAGCCCACCGAAGCGGCAAAACACGCCAGAGAAGCTTATCCCATAATGCTCATTCCTATAGGAATTTTGGCAGTTCTAACCTTCCTAATAGGTTTGTTCCACAAGCAGATAGTGGAGATAATCGACAAACACGCCCACATACCCCACGATTGGGCATTGACTATTTTGGTGTTCTCCCTAATGGCTGTCGCTTTCTTCATGGCCTGGTTGCTCTACTACAATAGGGTTATAGATACCCAGCAGTTACTCCGCGACCCCATATTGGCAATACTTAATAAAACCTTCTACAACGCTTTCTTCGTAGACCACATACTTAGATGGCTATCCAAAAACTTCGTTGTGGAATTCTTGGCCTTTATCTTCCACTGGATAGACAGAAATGTTTACGACTATATTGTCAACGGCGTTGCAAAAACCGCCCTATGGGCTTGGGAAAAAGCCCGTGTAATCCAAACCGGTAACCTTATCCACTATTTAACAATCTTTGTCAGCGGAGCCATCATCCTTTATTACCTCTACCTCGTAATACTCTAAGGGAGGAGAAAACATGCTGCTGAGTGCGATTTTGCTTCCGGTAATCCTTGCCCCCTTTGCCTACTTTTTTGAAAGGTGGGCTAAGTATCTATCCCTGGTGGCGGGCGCCTTTGTAACTTTGATAGGCGCCATTATGTGGCTAAAGTATCCCGGACACGGCTTTGCCTTCGAAGAGTTCTATCCCATCTTCCCGCAGTGGGATTTCAACCTTCATTTGGGAGTGGATGCTCTTTCCATAGCTCTGATAACACTAACAGGAATAATCGCTATCCTCGTAACTCTTTCCTCATGGAATATGCCCCGTCAAGGTGCCTATTTCTTCCTGATATTGGTATTCCTCGGGGCAATGGTCGGCGTTTTCGCTTCGCTGAACTACCTATGGTTTTTCATCTTCTGGGAATTCACCTTAGTTCCGATGTTCTTCCACATAGGGATATGGGGGGCGGAACAGAGGATTTACGCCGCCGTCAAGTTCTTTCTCTATACTCATTTAGCATCTATATTCCTATTCCTTGCAATACTGTTGATTTTCATAAACACAGGCCATTTCGACTTTATCGCTATAAAACAGTCCAATATCCCCCTTGAGCTACAAAAAGTTATCTGGTTGCTAGCCTTTATAGGTTATGCGGTAAAAATGCCCGTTGTTCCCTTCCATACATGGTTGCCCGATGCCCACGTTCAAGCACCTTCGCCTATATCGGTTATTCTGGCCGGCCTGCTTTTGAAAATGGGAGCTTACGGATTGCTCCGCTGGAATATCGAACTATTCCCCCAAGCCTCGAAATTCTTTATCTACCTAATGCTGGCAATAGGTGTAATAACCGTATTCCACGCAGCCTTTAAAGCACTATACGAAGACCATGTTAAGAGAATGGTTGCCTATTCTTCCATAAACCACATGGGGTTGGTATTGGTTGCTCTGGCTACCCTAACAGCCGTTGGAATTAGTGCCTCAATCTATGAAATGGTTGCCCACGCTCTAATAATCTCCCTAATGTTTATGGTGGCCGGTTATATCCACCACATAACCGGAACCTGGTATATCTCCCAAATCGGCGGTGGTTTAATGAAAAAAGTTCCCTTTATAGGAGTTCTCTATATGTTGGGGGCTCTGGGGGCCTTGGGTTTTCCCGGAACCGCAGGATTTATAGGGGAAGTTACCGCTATTTATGCGGCCGTTGAAAAATTCGGATGGACTATGTTGGTGTTGCCCTTCTCCGCAGTATTGACCGCAGGATTCTTTTTCTGGGCTATTAGAAGAATGATTCACGGCGCCGAAAGTGAGCTGGTGAAAAAGCTCCATGTTCACGAAATCCCTTGGGTCGAAAGAATACCTTTAATGGCCTATGTAGCCCTATTTGTGTTCTTGGGTATATTCCCCGCAATTCTGTTTAACTTCATCAACAACTATGCCAACACCTTAGGAAAAGTATTGGGAGGTTAAGGCGATGAATTGCGTAATCTTTTCCGGTCTTCTTTTCCTATCTTTTGGCGGTTTATTGGTTCCCATTATTGGAAACCTTTTTAAGCTATCCAAGGAGTGGATTCTCAACCTTTATATGTTGGTTTTCCTTATAGCGGGACTACTATTCGTTTACGGTTTCGGTAATGGTCATCCCTTGTTCCCCAACCTGTTTACAACGGATACAGTAAGCCTTCTAATGACCCTTTTTGTATGGTTCACAGGTGCAGTGGTTCTTCTAACTATCTACAATACCCTTAAAGATGTAGAAAACCTTCCCGAAATATTGGGAGTGTTCACCATATCCCTCTCCGGTGCAATAATGACCCTTTACGCCAACAATTTTGTTTCCCTGTTGGTAGCCCTCGAACTTATGACAATACCTTCCTACTACCTCATACTGGCTAGGCTCAATATCATCACCCTTGAGTCGGCGACAAAATACTTCTTTAACGGTGCCTTGGCTACCGGTTTCTACCTGTTAGGTTTAATGGTTATCTACTCCATAGCGGGCAGCTTTGAATTCTCCGCCGTTAACAAGGCTTTGGCGTCGGCCGACCACTTGGGGCTTATCTACTTTGCGTTCGGTTTTATAGCCTTGTTAGCCGCCTTAGGTTTCAAGTTATCAATAGCTCCCTTCCACTTCTATGCACCCGATGTTTATACCGGAGCCCCCGCATCAGTTGCAGCTTACCTTGCAGGAATAGCAAAAAGTGCCGCCGCCATCCCTATAATTCGCGTATTCTTTGAAGCCTTCCAATTCCAAAAAGAGGATTGGGCAATACTCTTAGCGATACTGGCCGTGGTTACTATGACCGTGGGCAACCTATTGGCCTTGGCCCAGCAAAATGTAGCTCGAATATTGGCCTACTCTTCCGTAGCCCATGCCGGTTATCTTTTGGTGGGATTTGCAGCGGCCGCTTCGGGGCTTGCCGTTACAGGTATTGTTTACCAAGCCGCAGCCTATGTTTTAATGAAAGCGGGAGCTTTTCTTATAGTAACGCTCCTAATTTACTACTATGGAATTAAAACTAGAGAGCAATTAAGGGGCTTTGCAAAAGTTAACCCCTTCATGGCGTTGGTATTTACCATATTGCTCCTATCACTGGCCGGCGTTCCTCCCACAGCCGGATTTATAGCCAAGGTTTACCTCTTCCAGGCTGCTGTAGATGCGGGAATGGCATGGCTGGCTTTCATCGGTCTGCTAAACTCGGCTTTTGCGGTTGCTTACTACCTCTGGATTATTAAGGAAATGTATTTGGAGGAACCCTCCAACATATCCAAACCTGCCGATACCAGTTTTGTAATCCCTACCGCTGCGGTTGGATTACTGGCCGCTCTAACTATATTGTTCGGTATCTGGGTAACTCCTATCGTTAAAGCTTCTTTGGCCTTTACTCAACTTCTACCTTTCTAAGCTTTTTCTTTTTTCCACCTTTGGAAGGGTTTCTCATTACTTAACTTTCTACAAACATAGGAAAACTAACCACAATTAATTCCTATGAAAGGTTTAGAAAATCAAACCATTAAAGAGTTTTTGAAAGAAAACAAACTATCGGTGGGCGATAACGTTATATTCCTTTTCCGTGCATTGGGAATAGAAGATAAAGTTGACCTTAAAAAGTTGGAGGAAGATTTAGGCGAAATCGCCAAAATGTCCAAATCCAAGGCCAACGTTGTAGACCCCGAAAAGGTTATTGAAAAATATGGAGCCGACACCGTAAGGCTATACACCCTTTTTGCCGCTCCCCCCGAAAGGGATTTTGAATGGAAAGAGAGCGGCATAGAGGGAGCCTATAGGTTTTTAAACCGTCTTTGGGATTTTGTAATAGAAAATCTACCTAAGGTTAAGGATATAGAAGCTCAAAAGATAGACCAACAAAAATTGTCCAAAGAAGGGAAAGAAATAAGAAGAAAAACCCACGAAACGATAAAGAAATTTTCCCAAGAAATGGAAAAGGACTATCAATTCAATACCGCTATAGCTTCTATAATGGAATTACTCAATAAGTTGGAAAAATTCCAACCCCAACAGTCGGAAGATTACAAAGTCCTAAAAGAGGCCATAGAGGTTATCCTTAAATTGCTTTATCCCATAACACCCCATATCTGTGAGGAACTTTGGGAAAGACTTGGAAAGAAAACTTACCTCTACCGGGAAAACTATCCGATTTATGACCCCGAAGCCCTCAAAAAGGAAGAAGTGGAAATTCCCGTTCAGGTTAATGGGAAAGTTAGGGCACGAATAGTTATTCCCTTTGGAGCCGACCAAGAGGAGGTTCTAAAAATAGCTACCTCTACCGAAGGAATTAAAAAGTATTTAGAAGGAAAACAAATTAGGAAGGTTATATATATACCCAACAAGTTGCTGAATATTGTTGTTAAATAACCTTATAAAGGGTTATTTACACTTCAAACCGTCTTTGGTTGTCTTTTTAACCTTCCCGAAATTTCTTTTTAAAAATTCTATTTGAAACTTTATAGCAAAAATAGTTTATATCCAGACCATTCAAAGCAATTGAAATTTGCCTATAAAGGTTTGTTCAAAAGAAATAAACCATCCTACATTAAAATCCCATGTCGGAAAGGTTCATTGTTTCCAATCGTGTATTTGAAAAACCTTTCGACCAGCTTTATATTGGCTCTTCCGTAGTAGCGGGAAATATAGAAAGTGTTAGAGACCAAGAAACAAAAGCCAAAGGACAACCTTTGGCAGTCCCTTCCTACTTACCTTTGGATAATCTTGAGCTGGTAGAAGTTTACAAAGGCTTTCAAGTTCACAGTAATGTAGATGGCAAAATTGTTTACGAAATTTTATACGATGCTTTGGAAAACAAAGTAAAGGGTATATTGGCAGGGATACAGGAGGAGGAAGGGGGTGTAGGTTATTACAGCTTTATAACCCCTTCGGTTAAATCTATTAAGAGGAAAATAACCTTTTATATTGACTACGAGATAGATTTCGCCCTCTTGCCCGCAATAGAAAAGGAAATAAAGGAAATATTCGAGCTAACCGAAGAACAAATAAAAGAACGCTACGGAAACCCCAACGAAAGAATATATGCGGGTAGCTTTATAGCCTCCACAAAGGACGGTTTGGTATTAATACCTTTTGCAACCTACAAACCTAATGAAGTAATACCGGCCTACACAGGGGAAGAGGATGAAAGAATTCCTCAATTGGAAAGTCAAATAGAAGAAATAAACCAACAGCTGGCCCAAATAGAAGATACCGAAAGCGAGGTATATAAAAAACTCTCCGAACAAAGGAAGGAACTAATAAGAGAGTTGGCCAAAATAAGGAACAAACTCTATAACCCCGACATAGTAAAAGCGGTAAAAACCAAAGGGGAAAGATTTTTCATAACCCAAAAACCGGAAATAAGGTATTTGGGAGAAAACCTATTGGCGGCGGCTGTTGAATATAAAACCCTAAAGTTAATAAATCCCGATAAAAGGATAAAAGGGGTTTATGCTGTTGTCGGTCTGCCTACTTACAATAACCTAAGTAAACAAATCCAAAGAAGCACCGTCGAATTGATGCTCTGCCTCTACGACGAAGGCGAAATGTTCCCCCTCGAAGTTCAAAAAGCCCGCCATAGCTTGGCTGTGATGGACGAAGTTCTTAAAGAACTAATTAAAGCCCTCGAAGCGGGAACAAAGCCAACCTTAAACCAAATAAAGGAAAAAGTTAAAGACAACCTCTCCTTGAGAAAAAGAATAGAAGACCTCGAAAAGTTCATCATTACCAAACTCGATAACCCCCCCGAGGAATTAGAACTGTTAAAACAACAGTTGGAAACCTATAAAAAGGAAATCGAACAGGGTAGGAAACTTTTATACTCACCCTTTACGGTTAACAAACTGATAAGCACCTACGAAGTTATTTCTTTACTCCAAGAGGCGGGAATAGATATATCCAACCTAACAAAGGAAAATTGGAATGATTTTTATACCGCCTACGAAAGTTTGAACGAAACCTTGGAAAATATCCTCAATCGGGATTTTGGAAATGAAATCCGAACCTTGGTCAAATTTTTCCTAAAACACATTAAGGAAGGAAAACCAATAAGATACCGTATAAAAACCAAAGAAGGAGTAATAGAAGGTTTCTATCCCGAAGAAAATCGAGCGTTGGAAGTTGTAGACCTAATAGCAAATAGAACCTTAATAAACATCATCAAAGGAATATTGAGAAAACTAAACGCCTACGAAAAAGTTAGCAAAGCTCTGGATTTGGAATTCTTCTTCGAAGGGGTTAGCGTTAGATTGGGCTATTTAGCCATAACGGCCTTTGTTAGAAAAGTTTTCGTTAGCGTTGCCAAAAACTACCTTCGGGAGATAGATTTCAACCGCAAAGAGGAAATAAAGCAACTTAAAGAATTCCTTATAGGCAATTGGCTAGGAGAATATAAAAAATCGGAAGGAAGGAAAACCGTTATGGAAGAAAACCTTGAAATAGAGGTGGATGGATTGGAGGATATTCTTGCCGAGGAAGATTAAATTTCCATTATCTCTTTTTCTTTTGCTTCGGCTATTTCGTTAATTAGCTGAATATATTTGTCGGTTAGCTTTTGTAGACGCTCCAACAGACGCCTAATTTCGTCCTCGCTAACCCCTTCCAAATCCTCTATTTTGTCTTTTGCTTCTCGGCGGACATTTCTAACCGCAACCCTTGCCTCTTCGGCTAACTTGTGCAATAATCTGACCATCTCGCGGCGTCTTTCTTCCGTAGGAGGTGGTAAAGTTATCCGAACTATATTCCCTTGAACGGTGGGGTTTATATTCAAAAATTCCCTAACAGCTTTTTCTATTTCGTTAACCACACTTTGGTCCCAAGGTTGAATAACTATCTGGTTAGGTTCGGGCACCATAATAGAGGCTATTTGTTTAATAGGCATTTTGCTACCGTAATACTCTACCTTTATTTCTTCCACCAACTTGGTAGAAGCCCTTCCGGTTCGGAAACCTGCAATTTCCGATTTGAAATACTCGACGGCTTTTTTCATAGAGTTTTCCGCTTCTCTAAAAATGGCTTCCACATCCGCGGTCATTGGATTACCTCCTTTAGGGGGTTTTTAACTTTGTTAATATATGTAAGCGGGAAATTATTAAAGTTCCTCTCTAAGGTTCGAATGAATAAAAAGACCCTCTAAGGATATGCATATCATGAATATCCCATGGCCGAAAAAGTTTATAAAATTGCTGTCCTCAAAGGGGACGGTATTGGCGTAGAAGTGGTAGATGCTGCTTTAAAAGTTTTAGAAAAAATTTCCGAATTATTTAACGTCAAGTTTGAATATAAAGAAGGTCTTATCGGTGGTGCTGCGATAGATGCCACAGGAGACCCCCTTCCCGAAGAAACCCTAAAGATTTGCTTGGAAAGCGATGCTGTGCTTTTGGGGGCTGTGGGAGGCCCCAAATGGGAAAATCTTCCCCAAGATAAAAAACCCGAAAGGGGACTTTTAAAAATAAGAAAGGCCTTGAATCTCTATGCCAACCTCCGACCCGTTAAAGTTTTCGATGCCTTACTGGAAAGCTCCCCTTTAAAACCCGAGATAGCCAAAGGAACCGACCTATTGGTTGTTAGGGAATTGGTTAGCGGTATCTATTACGGCGAACCCAGAGGAATATACGAAGAAAACGGTAAAAGATGCGGCCGCAACACAATGAAATACTGCGAGGACGAAATAGCCCGAGTGGTAAGAAAGGCTTTTGAAATAGCGAGAAAAAGAAAGAAAAAGTTAACCAGCGTGGATAAAGCCAACGTTCTCGATGTTAGTGCTCTTTGGAGGGAAGTAGTTAATGAAATAGCGAAAGAATATCCCGATGTGGAATTGGAGCATCTATATGTAGATAACGCCGCCATGCAATTGGTTCGCCGCCCATCCACTTTTGACGTAATAGTCACCGGAAACATTTTTGGAGATATTCTTTCCGACGAAGCGGGAGTTATTCCCGGCTCTTTGGGAATGTTGCCTTCGGCCTCTATCGGTGATAAATATGCACTCTATGAACCCGTACACGGTTCGGCACCCGATATAGCCGGCCAAGGTATAGCCAACCCTATAGCCACAATACTATCGGTTGCTATGATGCTCAAATATTCCTTCAATATGGACGATGCGGCCCGCCTTATTGAAAGAGCTGTGGAAGAAACACTTAACCAAGGTTATAGAACTCCCGATATTTACAAGGAAGGAACTATTAAGGTTAATACCCAACAAATGACCGAAAAAATAATAGAAAACCTTGAAAGGTTATTTAAAACACAAACCTAATAAAGGTTTTTTATCTATTTTTTTTCTTCCTCAATAGGGAGGGTCAAAATCTATTCTTAGCTTTTCTCCTGTATAGGGGTCACGTCTATATACACACCAACCTTCGTCATCTCTGCCATACCAAATAACTTCCGTAAAGCGGTAAAATCGTGGGTCGGTAGGAGGGTCAAAAACTTGCCTTTCATCGTAAGGAAAGTTTGCTTTAAATCTGTAATGGTAACTGTAAATAGCCATAGCTATATGTTAAAGTTTCAAAACAATATACGCTGGGTGAGAAAATAAAATAGGAATGGGACGGACGAAGAATAATAGAGCGCTACAGCCAAGCCTTCGAGAACTTTATTGGCTATCCCAGT
>JAADES010000020.1 GCA_013153315.1 Aquificota bacterium | reverse complement strand
TTTTTCGTAGTAGGATATTGCTTTTTCTATTTCTAAACCTATCGACTTATTTTTTTCTTCCGCCAATTTTACGGCTAGGGTAAAAAGTCGTCTGCTTTTGTCTTTTTTATATTTTTCCGATGAGCTTTCAACCAACTCTTTTAAGAAGTCTTTGCTTATGTAAGAATAAACTCCGGTGGAAGTTTTTTCTATGTTTGCTATAGCTATCACATAAAGGTCAGCAACGTCTTTGGCTCCTTTAGTCCTTGGCCTCCCTCTTCCCTTTATTTTGCCGGTATGTTCCCCGAGCTGGAATAATACCATTTCCACTAACTCATTAGGCTCCGCCGCTATTAGTCCTTTAGGTCGTTTCTTTTGCATATTTTTAATTATATTAGGTATAAGTGAGTTTTTCTAAAAAAAAACACTTTATAAGGAAGATAAAAATCACGAAAAGGAAGATGAAAATCACGAAATAGACCATGGAGGGAAGATAGAAATCACAAAATGACATATGAAAATCACGAAATAACCGAATTGTGAAGATGAAAATCACTATAAGGAAGTCAAAAATCACGAAATCCTACTTCCCACCCTTGATTAAAACTCATTTGCGAACGGCTACATTAAATAAAGCTACAACTAATAAATAGAAAATAAATAAAAGCTACATATAAATATCTACATGTTCTACATACTTCTACATGGAGCAGGCCTGCTGTTCTGTGTGTGTGGTAAAGAACGAAAAAAAATTTTTTAAAAAACGAAAAACAAAAAAATTTAGGAGAAAGCTAAAACGTAGAATTAGGCCTTATTTAACGCAAAACAAGCGTTATTTAGCCCCTAGAAGAAAAAATAAAGTTTTAATAAAAATTGCGGCGAAACTTGACATTCACTAAAACTTGAGGCTGTGCTCCCCTAAAAGTCTTTTGAAAAGCCGGAAAGCTCAAAGTAAACTCTTAATTGCTTATAAACTTGACAAAAACCTTAAAATTGACAATTACAACCAACTATTGATTTTAATGTGAATTAGTCGACATTTAAAATTTTCCCTTTTTAGGGATAAAAGTACTTAAAACCTATTTCAGCTTGCTTAATAATTAAAGAACCAAGAGAAGTATATAAAATTAGCCTTCATTTCGGATAAATACATACCTTTCAGCGTTAATTCATTTTTTTCTTGCTACCCAAATGAGTAGTTTTTATTCTATCACCCACAAGAAGGAAAATTTTTATTCAGTTACTCTTTAATTTAGGAAAAAACATTATTCTATTTCTCTTACAAGCTCTATGTAAAGTTTAATGCTTTTCTTAGGTAGAAAGATGGCCTTTAAAAAGATTTTATATTGACTAATATTAAAACATTTGCTTTAATGAAAAATTAAAGGTTGAGAAACGGCTCCTTGGCAACTGAAAAACAGAAAGTACGCAAACCAGCATGGCTCTAAACTAAAGTTTCCTACAAAGAATTGAAGCGGTTTTCAGAAACAGAGAAAATTATTTGTGAGGTTTTTAATTTTGAAATTGCTTATAATTAAGCTTTTGAGGCGCCGCCGTTTCACTAACGCCTGCTTAACGCGGGATTGCGACACTTGTGGTAGACCCCGTCAGTAAAGTGGCTCAACTACAACTCAAGAGTTTCACTAACGCCTGCTTAACGCGGGATTGCGACGGAAAAAGATTTGAAAGACCCCGAGGGGGGAGGCAACACTCCAAAAAAGTTTCACTAACGCCTGCTTAACGCGGGATTGCGACGTTGTCTCCTCTTTCGTTGTAGCGTGGTTTTTATACAAATTGTTTCACTAACGCCTGCTTAACGCGGGATTGCGACTGGAGTTTATGTAGTCTATTAGGGTGTCTACTACCTCATTGTTTCACTAACGCCTGCTTAACGCGGGATTGCGACGATTACGAAAGTCCCTTTGTGAACTTGGTAGAGCTGTCCTTGTTTCACTAACGCCTGCTTAACGCGGGATTGCGACTTTATTTACGACGTTCTTACAACTTCGGGGGAGGTAATTGGGTTTCACTAACGCCTGCTTAACGCGGGATTGCGACTAACCAATTAAGATTTACTCCAAATTCCTCCTTTAACTTTAGTTTCACTAACGCCTGCTTAACGCGGGATTGCGACCAGTATTCGGTTTTCGCAACGATTTCCAGCGTAGTAGGTTGTTTCACTAACGCCTGCTTAACGCGGGATTGCGACCCCTCAAACCCAGCTACCAGCCCTGAGTTGTTCAGTGTGTTTCACTAACGCCTGCTTAACGCGGGATTGCGACAAGATTGTTGCAACTACTTCAACCCCATCTGTAACTCCATTGTTTCACTAACGCCTGCTTAACGCGGGATTGCGACATGCCGTCCCCTTTCATCGACATAAAAAAATCAGGAGAAACTTTGCTTGTTTCACTAACGCCTGCTTAACGCGGGATTGCGACTCATTAGAACCAACCGATGCCGAAAATGACCTAAAGATAAAAATTCCTTGTTTCACTAACGCCTGCTTAACGCGGGATTGCGACTTACCGGTAAGTTTTTCGGTTTCAACCCTTGTGTGGATAGTTTCACTAACGCCTGCTTAACGCGGGATTGCGACGAGGAAAACAACATCCATAGTTTAATCCTCAGAACAATTTTTAAGTTTCACTAACGCCTGCTTAACGCGGGATTGCGACAACAGCCAAGGGAACTTAGTTTTAAAACAGCAACTACCAGGGGGTTTCACTAACGCCTGCTTAACGCGGGATTGCGACATTGTTAACTCACCTTCCTTTCTCTTTTCCGTTGGAATTGTCAACCAATGTTTCACTAACGCCTGCTTAACGCGGGATTGCGACGGATTGCGAGGTTCTTTCTTCCAGAAGGAGACTTTAGAGGCTAGTTTCACTAAGGCCTGCTTAACGCGGGATTACGACCTTTTTTTTAAAGTTTTTTAACAAAAGGATTAGGTTTGTTAATTTTTAAAACCATGCAACTTATAGTTCCCGCATCGACCAGCAACTTAGGGGCAGGTTTTGATACTTTTGGCTTGGCTTTGACTCTTTATAACACCTTTGAAATAGAAGAAAGCGACGCCTTCGAAATCGAAATTTACGGCGAAGGGGCCGATAAATTACCCACGGGAATAGACAACCTTTTTTTAAGAACCTACATAAGGGCATGCCAAGAATTGGGGGTGGAAGACCGTCCTATAAAAGTAGTTCAAAAAAATGGCATACCCGTCGGGCGAGGCTTGGGAAGTTCGGCAACCGCTATAGTGGCAGGAATTTTAACCGCTCTAGAACTTAACGATTTAAAGCTATCCACCGACGAGATTTTAGAGTTAGCTCTTATGTTTGAATCCCACCCGGACAATATAGTCCCTGCCCTCGTTGGAGGATTTACAATTAGTGCCCTCGATGAGGTAAATCCTCGAAAGGTTTATTTCCAAAAGTTGGAATTTCCTAAAGAGCTCCAAATAGTGGTTCTGATTCCCGAATTCGAAATCCTAACGGAGGAAGCAAGGAAAGTTCTTCCTTCAATGGTTAATTTAAAGGACGCCGTATTCAACATCCAGCGGGCGGCATTGTTGGTTTCTGCTTTGGTAAATAAGGAATTTGACCTTTTAAGGGTGGCTGTTGAGGACAAACTCCACCAGCCTTTTAGAAGCAAACTTCTCCATGGTTTTGAAGCTTTTAAAGAAGAAGCTTATCAAATGGGTGCCGACGCCGTATTTATCAGCGGTAGCGGTTCTACCATAGGCGTTTTTACACGGAAAAATGCTGACGAAATAGGAAAATTCGGTGTGGAAATGTATAAAAAAATGAAAATTCCTGCACGCTACATGATTTTAGAAGCCGATGAAGAAGGGGCCAGGTGGGCAAAATAGAAAAATTTTTCCGCCCTTTCTTCTTATTTCTTTCCTTAAAAGCGGTAAATAATTCGTCCTCGGGTAAGGTCGTAGGGGGTAAGTTCCACTTTAACGCGGTCGCCCGGAACAATCCTTATAAAGTGAACTCGCATTTTCCCCGAAATATGGGCCAAAACCTCGTGGCCTGTGTCCAACTTAACCCTAAAAAGGCCGTTGGGTAGGGCTTCGGTAACCTCGCCCTCCATTATAATACCCGCTTCCTTTTTGTGTTCGTCCTGTTGTTTCTTTTTCTTACCCATCGAGGTTATTAATTTATGCAAAACTATTGCCGTTCAAATAAAATTTCCAAATCATGGAATTTGAAGATAAGCAGCTGCCCCTTTCTTTGGCCGAACTCTTTGAAACCACCGACGAAAGGAGTTTAAAAGCTTATATTCTCATAAAGGCCGACCCTAAGGAGATAGCCTCCATAATGATAGCCCTTTCCACCTTCGAGGGGGTTAGAACCGCCGACGTTGTTACAGGCCCTTACGACATAATTGTTTACGCCGAAGTGCCCGACCAATACGAGTTGGGTAGGCTGGTAATAAACAAAATCCATTCCCTTGATGGGGTTAAGGAGGCTATAACCTGCGTTGTTGTTAAAGTTTAACCTTTCCAATGGATTTAAAAAAAACTTATACCTTTGTTCTTTCTTCCCTACCCGTTCCCAAATCCAACCGCTATATGCGTCGCAAAGATGGCAAAGTTTTTAAACCCTACAAAATAGTTAAGTGGGAACAAACCGCCCTAAAGGAATTAAAAATCCAACATACGGGAAAATGTTTTTCCGTTCCCGTTAAGGTAGAGGTATTTTTTATTCTTCCCGACCGAAGGAAGAGGGATATAGACAATATGCTGAAAACCCTTTGGGATATATTGGAAAAAGCTTCCATAGTGGAAAATGACAATTTAATTTTCGAAACCCGCACGGTAAAAATTTATAAAAAAGGAATTTCGTCAACAGTTATAAAAATAACCCCCCGCGAGGAGACTCCGGAATTTGAACACCTCTTTAGGGAATTGGAAGGTTTTTCCATAGACCTCCAAAAGGGTGAAGTATTTAAGCCCAAACGCGGAAGAAAATCGAAAAAGAAATGACCTGCACCAAAGTTATAATAGCCTTCGGCTGCAATGTCGGGGATTGTCCCAAAAATATAAAAGAGTCCCTTAAAAGGTTGGAAAGAAAGGTCTTTCTAAAGAAGGTTTCCTCTATATACCTTTCCCAACCTTACGGGGTTAAAAATCAACCTCCCTTTTACAACGGGGTGGTTTTGGGTTATACCAACCTGACTCCCTACCGATTATTGGAATTTTTAAAAACCATTGAAAGGCAAGTGGGTAGAAAACCCCGTTGCCGCTGGTGCGAAAGGGAAATAGACCTCGACATTGTTTATTACGGTTCTTTAACCATACAGAGGGAAGATTTAAAAATACCCCACCCCGACCGTTTAAATAGGGACTTTGTTTTAGTTCCCCTTTTGGAGGTAGAACCGACCTTTAAAGACCCTATTTTGGGTATTTCGATAAAAAACCGGGTTAGGGAGTCTTTTAAAGAAAACCGTTTAGAGGTCGTGGAAGTTTTATAAAACTCTTAGAGGTTAGCTTTATTGTTCTTCCTTTTTAAGTTTATTTTGAGCTTCTTTTATGAGGAGTTTATTAACAAGCTTGTAGGCCTGGTCTACTATTTGCGGATTGGGCGATTTCTCGATAATGGTTTTAAGAAGTTTTTTAGCTTCGGTAAGCTTATTTTCCTCTATCAATAGTGAAGCCAGCTTAAGGCGGATATTGTAGTCGTTAGGGTAAAAGCTAAGATAGAGTTTTAAATATTTCTCTGCGTTGGCTAAATCACCTTTTTTTAGGTAGTAATTCGCCAGAGCCAATAAACCTTCTTTAAAGGAGGGTAGCAAATCCACAGCCCTCTGGAGATTTTCCACATAAGCTTCGTCGTTGCCCAGTTCTTTGTAAACTTTGGCCAGTTCATAGTAGGCTATATAACGGTTTTCAAAGGTATCCAGGTTTGCCGCCTTAGAAAGCCAATAGATAGCTCGGTTATAATCACCTTGGGCTTTATATAAAAGTCCCAAATCCAGCATAGCTTCCCCGTAATCGGGTTTCAGCTTCAAGGCTTGGAGAAAGGCCTTTTGGGCTTTTGAGTAAAATTTAGCGGCCATGTAGGCCTCACCGAGGTTTTTCCAGTAAACGGGGTCGTAGGGGTTTAGCTCGGTTGCCCTTACAAAGTTAGCTATAGCCTTGGCATAGTTTGCTTCGGCCATTGCCGCCAGGCCCAACTTGTTAAAAAATTCTGCCCCCTTTTGGTAGGCGTTATTTACCTCTCCCCCCGCGGGTGGATTTCCATAGACCCCTTGGGGGTTAGGTTGGGGGGCGCAACCGTAAACAACCAACCCAAGGGTGGAAAGAATAAAAAAAACCTTTTTTGGAAGAAAAATCTTTGATTTCTCTACAGGATTGCTCATGTTCTTAATAAATTTTCCAGTTTTTAAAATAATCGGGGTGGTTGACGATGGGTGTTAAAACCGTTTGCGAGGACTTATTTGGGTTGAAATATAAAAATGCCCTAAGAGAGGAAGACCCTATTTCCTACCTTGACGGATATTTAAAAAGCTTGGAATCAACCGTCCATTCAATGCGACTGTTTTATTACCTAACCTTGGTAGGGAAGGAATTGGGAGTTGACCTTCCGCAGGAAACGGAATTTTCTAAAGCTTTCAAAAGCCTTTTAGAGGAAGTTTTAAAAACTTTCTACCGTAGGTATTCAGAAAATTTCCCTTCGGTGGATGAGGAAACTTTTGTTAATACCTTTTTGGTGGGAAGTAAGTTTAACATAACCCAAATCGAGGGATATATTGAAGACTTGATTATTCTCCTGTTGGGCTTTGTGGTGGATAAAACTCTTTCGGAGGTCTATACAACAACAAAAATAAAAAACCTATTAAAGGAAAGGTTGGAACAATTTTAATGTTTTCTTTCTTTTAACCCATTTTAAAGCCCACGGCGAAACCTATTGCGAAAGAAGCGGAGAAGGGAACAGCTTTAAATAGGCTTTGAATCCAATTTTGAAACTCCTGCTGACCGTGTTCTATTATCTTGCCAAAGTAATCCCAGTGAATTGTAATAATACCGGTGTGGTCTAGCCAAATTAAAGTTAATAAATAAACTCCGAAAGCAAAGGCAAAGAATTTAAAAAACTTTTTAACTGTAAAACCTATAACCCAACCAACAAAAAAACCGTAACCTACATCGAAACCGTACTGTTTTAAAACTTCCTGGATGGTATTGGTTGCCGTTGTATTGTCCATTTCAGGTTTAAATTTTAGAGGTTTCTCTTTCCTACCGAGGTGACAACAAATAACCTTTAAGTGTTTTCTTTATAAGCCTTCAGTTGGTTTTCAAAAATTTGATTCAACTTTAGTGGGTCTTTTTTTGCCATTTCGTCCGCAACTACGGAAATAAATTGTTCCCAATACATTTGGGTGGTAAAGGATTTATTTTCCAAAAAAGGTTCCATCCCTACTTTTAAAAATTGCTCCAAAAGAAGAGCTTCAAATTCCCGACTTACCAAATCGGGGTTGGTATTTCTTACATCCAAACGATTGAAAAATAGAGGAAGGGCTTTTATTTCCATCAATGGGCTATTTTAATAAGCCCATGAGAAAAGATATAGGAATTCTCCTTTTGGCGGGATTTTTATTCTTCATTTACGGAAATTGGATTTTGTCTATAACCTCCCCCGACGAGGGAAGAAATGCCTACGCGGCTCTGCATATGTTAAAAAGCGGCGACTGGATAGCACCCTATTACAATTGCAAACCCCGTTTTGCCAAACCTCCTTTGCTATACTGGCTTACCGCATTGTTTTTTAAAGTTTTTGGTATTAACGAATTTGCCGCCCGTCTAACCTCGGGATTGGCGGCGACTTTTACCTCGGTGGTCATTTACCTGATAGTTAGAGATTTCTTTTCCAAAGAGAAAGCCCTTTTAGCGGGTCTTACTTTTGCCTTATTTATCCACACTTGGGTGGAGGCAAGGGCGGTAGTTCCCGAAATGTTATTAGTCTTTTTTTCCACTTTGGGGGTTTATCTATTTTTGAAAGGAAAAATCCTTCGGGGGTGGTTGGCGTTGGCTTTAGCCTTCCTTACCAAGGGGCCGGTTGGTGTAATCCTTCCCTTGGCAGTAGTGTTTCTATGGAAACTTTCCGAAGGTGGGAAAAACATAAAACAACAACTAAAGGAATTTTTTATTAGGACTTTCCACCCTTTGGGAATTCTAATCTTTGTTCTGGTGGGGGGAAGTTGGTATTTTGCGATGCTTGCCCACTTTGGTTGGGAATATTTCTATAAGTTCTTCGTAGTTGAAAATATAGCCCGCTTTACGGGTCAAGCCCATCAACATCCCTACCCTTGGTGGTATTACATTCCGATATTCCTTTTGTCGGTGGTTTTATTTATTCCTGTTTTGGTCAAGGTAATCTTTAACTTCGAAAGGAAATTTTTACCTCCCTTGTTATGGTTTATCTTTGTCTTTATCTTTTACAGTTTGGCGAAAAATAAACTCCACCATTACATTCTTTTTGCCTACCCGCCGGTGGCTATTATTTTGGCCCACTATGTAAGTAAAACCTACCTAAAGAGGGTTATGGTTTTAGGCTCAACCCTTTTGGGATTATTGTTGATAGCCGCCCTTTGGTTCGAACAACAAAGGTTTGTTCCCAAAGCGGTGGAATATTTAAAAAAAGAGAATCCCCCCACACTGGTTTTCTATAAAGATGAAAATTCGGCAATAGTGTTTTACCTTTACCGTTGCATTCCTATTGTTGAAAATAGGAATAAGCTTCCACCTGAAGGTTTTCTGATAACAAAAGAAAAACATTTGAAGGATTTGAAAAACTTTAACTGTAAGGTCGTTGTGGAAGGCAGAGAGTTCGGAAAAAGGGAAGTTCTTTGTAAGTTTGTTAAATAATCCTATATAGTTTGGATTTAAGCTTTACGGTTTTAAACCTACTTCTAATTTACTTCTTCTTTATGAGTGCACAACCACTATTGGAACTCATAAACGTCAAAAAAAAATATTCCACCACCGAAGTATTAAAAGGAATATCTTTAAAAGTCCAAAAGGGGGACTTTATAGGAATTTTTGGCCCCAGCGGGAGTGGAAAATCAACTTTACTCCACATAGCGGGAGGGTTAGATACACCGACCGAAGGGAAGGTTTTTCTCTTTAATACCCGAATAGACATTTTGCCGGAGAACGAAAGGGACAAAATCCGAAAGGGAAAGGTTGCCTATATCTTCCAATTCCATTATCTGTTAGAAGATTTCACCGTTTGGGAAAACATAGAAATTTTTGCCCACCTGTTGGGGGTAGAAAAAAAACAAATTCCTTCAAAGGTTGAAAAACTTTTAAGGTTCCTTAGGTTGGAACATAGAAAAAATTTCAAACCCTCCCAACTTTCGGGGGGAGAAAGGCAAAGGGTGGCCATTGCACGGGCCCTTGTGGCTGACCCTCTCCTTATACTGGCCGACGAACCCACGGGAAACCTTGACAGCCACCAATCGGAGGAAATATTTACTTATTTCCATAGGTTGAACAAGAAAGGAATAACCTTTGTGGTGGTTAGCCACAATGAAAACCTAAAGAAGTTCCTAAATAAAACATATTATATCAACGATGGAATTCTATCTGATAAACTTCCCAGCTGAGGAATACTTCCATTTGTAGATTACTACTTTGGTAGTTTAACTCTTCAAGGGAAAAACCCCTTGGAGGGTTTAATTGCCAAACCCCTAGGAAAGGAGGTAGCAATGTTTGAAAAATTCACCGATAAAGCAAGACAAATAATATTAAAAGCAAAAGAAATAGCGGCCGAATACGGCCACAACTACTTAGGTAGTGAACACCTTCTTTTGGCCCTATTGGAGTTGGACGAGATACCCGTTCTGGTGTTGTCTAAGTTCGGTGTAAGTGTAGAAAAAATAAAAAACACCATAGAGAAACAGGTTCAAAAGGGAGACTTCAAAGGGGAAGTGCTATTTTCTCCCGACGCAAAGAGAATTATCGAATTTGCTATAGAGGAAGCCCGCATTCTCCACCACCCGATGGTTGGCCCCGAACATCTATTTATAGCCGTTGTTAGGGAAAAAACAGGCCTCGGTGGAAGGATTTTAAGAAGCTACGGTATAGACGAATACTCCGTCCGAAGGGAGGTGCTTAACATATTGGGTGAGCTACCCCAAAAGGAACAAAAGAAAAGTGCCCCGACCCCCAACTTGGACAAATACGGTAAAGACCTAACCAAATTGGCCAGGGAAAACAAACTCGACCCCGTTATAGGTAGGGAAAAGGAAATCGACCGCGTTATCCAAATCCTAATGAGAAGACGCAAAAACAACCCCGTGCTAATAGGAGAGCCCGGGGTGGGTAAGACCGCCATAGTCGAAGGATTGGCCCAAAGGATTGTTGAGGGTAAAGTTCCCGAACCCCTCAGGAACAAACGTATAGTAGCCTTGGACATGGCCGCCTTGGTGGCGGGAACAAAATACCGCGGACAGTTTGAAGAAAGATTAAAAAACATCCTCAAAGAGTTGGAGAAAAACCCCGACATAATCCTCTTCATAGACGAGCTCCACACCATAGTGGGGGCGGGAAGTGCCGAAGGTTCGATAGACGCCTCCAACATACTCAAGCCCGCTTTGGCCCGCGGTGAAATCCAGGTTATCGGAGCAACCACGCTGGACGAATACCGCAAATACATAGAAAAGGACGGGGCATTAGAGAGGAGATTCCAACCCGTAATGGTAGAAGCCCCGTCGGTGGAAGATGCGAAGAAAATAGTCCTCGGTTTGAAAGACCGCTTCGAGGAATACCACGGCGTAGAATACACCCTCGACGCCCTCGAAAAGGCTGTTGAATTGGCGGAAAAATACATCAACGACAGACAGCTTCCCGACAAAGCGATAGATGTTATCGACGAAGCGGGTTCGCTGGTAAAAATCCGCAATTATGAGCTACCCCCCGAATTGAAACAGCTTCAGGAACAAATAAAAGAGCTGGACGCCAAAAAACGCCAAGCCGCCCAAGAGCAGGATTACGAAACAGCTTTCCAACTTAGGGAAAAAGAGATTAAACTCCGTGCAAGGTTTGAAAAACTAAAACAGCAGTGGGAAGAAAACCTTAAAAAGAACCGCCCCAAAGTAACCGTAGACGATGTGGCCGAAGTTATTTCCCGTTGGACAGGTATCCCGGTAAAACGCCTAACCGAAACCGAAATGCAAAAACTCCTAAACATCGAAAACGAGCTCAAAAAACGGGTATTGGAACAAGACCATGCCGTTGAGGCGGTAGCCAAAGCTATAAGACGCTCCCGCATAGGTTTGCACAGAAAGAAAAGACCTATAGGGGTATTCCTATTTTTAGGCCCGACGGGTGTAGGAAAAACCGAAACTGCCAAAGCTTTGGCCGAATATCTCTTCGGAAGCGAAGATGCCCTAATCCGCTTCGATATGTCGGAATTTATGGAAAAGCACACCGTTTCCAAATTGGTTGGAGCTCCCCCCGGCTATGTGGGCTACGAAGAGGGCGGCCAACTTACCGAAAGGGTTAGAAGAAGACCCTACTCCGTCATATTGCTGGACGAAGTGGAAAAAGCCCACCCCGACGTGTTTAACCTATTCTTGCAAATCTTCGACGACGGAAGACTTACCGACGCCTACGGCCGCACCGTGGACTTTTCGAACACCATAATCATAATGACCTCCAACCTCGGGGCCCGCATGATTTCCGAAAGGGCAAGGGTAGGTTTCGAGCAAAACCAAGGACTTATCGAATACGAAGAAATGAAAAAGAACATTATGGATCAAGTGAAAAAATACTTCACCCCCGAGTTTCTAAACCGTCTGGACGACATAGTGGTCTTCAAACCTTTGAGCAAAGAGGCGGTGGCTAAAATTATTGACTTACACTTAAAGGAGATTAACGAAGGGTTAAAAGAATGGGGCGTATCCGTAAAACTTCACAAAAGCTTCGTCGATTGGCTAATCGACAAATATTACAAGCCCGAATACGGAGCACGGAGCATAAAGAGGGGCCTCCAGAGGGAAGTGGAGGAACTTATTGCCGAGGAACTCCTAAAGGGCAACCTCAAGAATGCGGGCCTCATAGAGTTGAAGGTCAACAAACAGGGCAAACCCTACATAAGGAGAAGCAAGAAAAAAGACAAAACCCAAGAGGAGGAAACCACTCAGGTAAGTTAATCCTCGCCGGGTTGTCTCTATTATTTCTTTCCTCTTTAGGTTTTTCCCAAGAAACTATTTCCCAAATAAAGGTTGTTGGAAACCGCTATCTTACCGACGCCGAGGTTCTCAAATACCTGCAACTTAAACCGGGTATGGTCTTTTTCCGCGATTACATTTACAACGCTATAAAACACGCCTACGAAAAGGGAGCCTTCGAAGATATCGAAATTTACAAAGAAGAAAAAAACGGGAAATTAATTCTCATAGTTAAGGTTAAAGACCTTCCTGTTATTTACGATGTTCGATTTGTCGGAAATGAAGAAATAAGTTCCGAAGACCTCCGCAGGGCAATAGGTGTGCCCGAAAATATCCAAGAGCTTTTAGAGCAACAAACGGGCTATATATCGGGCCCCGCGGTGGAGGAAAAAGAACAACTTAAAAAACTTGTCCCGATAGGTCGCCCCCTAACCCTTCGGGAAATAGAGGAAATGAAAAAGCGGATAATCCTCAAATACGCCCTCGAGGGTTATCCCAATGTAAAAGTGACCTACAAGATAGTTCCCATAAAAGGCGCCTCCAAATTGGTTTTCTACATTAAAGAGGGCAAACCCGAATATGTGAAAGAAATCCAAATAAAGGGACTTAAAACTATCGACGAAGACCAAATAAAGGATTTAATGGAATTACAGGAGCCTAACTGGTTTTTATTTAGATTTCATCCCCCCTTTGCGGAGACAATTTTAGAAAATGACATAGCCAGGATTAACGAATATCTTCAATCCAAGGGATATTTCGAAGGAAAGGTAACCCACTACGAGGTTAAAAAAGTAGAACCGGAGTGGGTTAAGGTAATTATCCAAATCCATGAAGGGCCCCGTTACAAAATTAAACAAATAAAGTTAGAAGGAAATACCTACTTCGGTAGGAACGAGCTCTTAAAAGATTTCCTTGAGAAGTTAAAAAGACATCATTACTACTACGACCAAAAGCTGATAGACCAATTGGTCAAACAGATTGAGGAGAAATATAAAAACCTCGGACTTTATGCAACCACTGTAAGGGTTGAACCAAAAATAAATCCCAAAACCAAAACGGTTGATTTAATTGTTCACATATATGAAAGCAAGCCCGTCTATAACCGGTGGACTACCATTAAAGGCAATTTCGAAACAAAAGATTATGTAATACGCAGAGAATTAGAACTCCACGAAGGGGATTTGGTTACCGAAGAAAGGGTTAAATGGTCAAAAATATGGGTTCAACGTCTGGGTTATTACAACAACGTAGAAGTTCGTCCAACTTTAATAGTGCCCGAGTGGGTTAAAACCGATGTAAAAGTATCCGAACGCTTCACCGGCCAGCTTTCGGTGGGCATAGGCTATTCGGAAACCAGCGGTATAACGGGCTTTATATCTTTGAGAAAAGGAAACTTTCTTGGAACGGGCGATATAGTAAGCCTTTCGCTTTCAAAAGGTGAATATTACAAAAACCTAAGCTTCTCTTACACCCGAAAGTGGTTTCTACACGAGCCCCAAGATTTAAGTTTTAGCATTTACGACACCGCCCACGATTACGATACCTACAACGTTGAATATAAAGGAATTTCAACCACACTAACACGGAGATTTTGGCACTATTGGAACTGGTCGTTGGGATTGGACATACAAAGCATTAACTACTCCGATATATCCCCCGACGCCTCCATATATGTAAAAGAGGCTGCCCAATTTAGTAGTGCAAGGATTATTAGGTTCTCCATATCCCGTGATACCAGAGATAACTACCTGTTCCCCTCGGAAGGTTCTTATTTCTATGTAGGCGAAAGGGTAGGAGGCCTTTTAGGCGGTGATGAAAAATTCTATAAAACAACCCTCCAAGGGGCGGTTTATAAAAAAGATGAATACTTCGAAACCGGAACCATCTTTTCCTTGAAGGGACAGATAGGTTCGGTATCGGCTTGGGGTGGAAAAAATATAGTTCCTATAGATGAACGTTTCTTTGTAGGTGGAGACTACACAATTAGGGGTTATAAATATGGATATGCAGGCCCCCTAGACCCCAATACCGAAGAGCCCATAGGTGCCAATAAAATGTTTACAATCAACCTCGAGGCCGATTATCCAATTAAAGAAAATACCTTCTATGTTGCCGCTTTCCTTGATGTGGGTAATGGAGCAAACAGCTGGGGTGATTTGGTGAAAGATATAAAAGCCGGTGCAGGTTTCGGTATAAGGTTTGTCACCCCTATGGCCCCTATAAAATTGGACTTCGCTTGGAAATTGAAAAAAGTCCCCGGAGATACCAACCGATTTAGAATTCACCTAACCATTGGTAGCTTCTTTTAATCTTTCCTTTTTATGTATAGGTTTGTTTTCTTTGTTCCTGAGGAAGAATTACTTACCGCTTACCAATACTTCCCCAAAGGATTTGAAATAGTCAATTACAAAAAAGGTGAAGGTTACCAAATAGCCCTTTATTCGGAAAAAGAAGAAGATTTTCAAAATGTTCCTTTCAAGCTTATAAAAAAAGAGAAGTTCCAATATAAGGATTGGAAAGAATATTACCAACCTATTGAAGTGGGAAAAAACATTGTCATAATCCCTCCATGGGAAGATAAGAAAAAATGGAAGGATAAAACGGTTTTAATAATTAAGCCGGGAAAAGCCTTCGGAACAGGATTGCACGAAAGTTCCCGTCTCTGTTTAAAACTACTGGAAGAAACAAATTTGAAAGATAAAAGAGTTTTAGATGTTGGTTGTGGAAGCGGGATTTTATCTCTCTACTGTGCAAAAGAGGGAGCATCCGAGGTGTTGGCTGTAGATATAGACCCCTTTGCTGTAGAGGAAACCCAAGAAAATGCCCGCCTCAACGGCTTAGAAAATCGAATAAAAACAATGAAAGCAAGCCCTTCCGATTTAAAAGAAGAAAAACCTTATGATGTGGTAGTTGCTAATTTAGAAATCCACATATTCCGAGATGTTTTAAAAGATATTGTTCCCAAAATAGGACAAAAGGCTATATTCAGCGGAATTTACAAAACAAGGGAATTAATCGAGTTTCTCCAACTGTTGGAAAAATATAACCTCAAACCTGTAAAAGTAATAGAAGAGAACGACTGGTATGGAATTGAAGCTATAAAAACCCCCTAAAAGGGGATAAATTAACGTAATTCCTCCAAAAGTTTTTCGGTAAAGGGAATTATTTTGCCTATCGGGTGGTTTAAAAGTTTTTCCCTTGTATTTTTTACCGCCTTAATTAGTTCTTTATTACTGGTGCCGTGGCCTATAGAATGGCTTGCTTCGGTGTAGGCGCTAAGGTAGTCGGCAAATTTTACCAATTGACCCCAAACCGGTAAACCCTGCTTTTCTACTAAAAATTTGGTATCTTCGGGAGAAAAAGTTTTAATTTCTACACCTTTACAAATTCTATTAGTAAATTCGTCTATATTTAAATCCCCCGATGTAGATAAAAAACACCTTAAATGTTCGGCTATATAACGAGGTAGTAAGGATATAACCTCCTTTTCCAATCCTTCAACTTCTATACGGCGGATTTCCTCCCTACCGAGAATATTTTTTAAAGAGCTGATAATATCCCGCGTTATGATTTCGGCTAAATCGTGGAATAGGGCGGTGAAAAAGGTCGCATAAAAAGCTTTGGGGGAAAGTTTAATATCTTCCCACCACCAGACATAACGCATTAGAAAGTAACTGAAGGTAGCAACAACAAACAAATGGCCCATAACCGAAAGGCGGGGAACAATGACCACCGAAGACCACCGTTTTTGAAATCTAAGCTGTCCGCACAAGTTTATAAAACCGTAAAGTTTCTTCTTTAGAAGGAAACGGTGAACACCTAACAAGGTATGGAATTCTTCCAAACTATCTTCGATATCCTTTTTAAGTTGCTCAATTCGGTACATTGCTTTCGCCACGGGGTAAATAAATTGAAATTCCCAATAGGTGGGAATAAAATGGGCCGCCTCTATTACACGTTTCTCCAGTTTTAAATATTCGGGGTCTTCAAAATAAAGTTTAAACCTTTCAAACAAAGTTTTATCGATGGCTTTTAAAGTATCCTCAAATTGGTTATAGATATAGTTTAAAAGCTCTTTTTTTCGAGTTTTTAATAAATTGTGTAACAAACGGGGTTTTAAATCGGTTAAAACCGACCTCTGGAGTGCTTCAAATATTAAACCGTCTATAAGGCCGCTCCAATCAATTTTTTTACCCCCTTCCTCTTCTTCGATACGGGCAAATAGAAAGGCAACCATAGCTTTGTGGGCCTGTTTATCCAATTCGGTGATATTAAAGGGCCGCGGGTGGTCGTTCCATCGCTCTATTACAGCCAATCGGAAAAGCTTTTCGGCTATATCTACAAAGGAAGAAACAACTTTTTCACTATTATTTTGCATTTTTTTGTAATTTTAGGAATTCCACGCCCAACAAAATAAAACTCCATGACCGAAGTTGTATATCCCGGGACTTTTGACCCCGTTCATTATGGACATCTGGATATAGTCCAAAGGGCTGCACGGATTTTTGACAAAATTTATGTAGCCGTAGCCGAAAGTAGTTCCAAAAAGCCCCTTTTTAGCCTTAAGGAGAGGGTAGAGCTCTTCCAAACGGCGGTAAAGGATTTAGGTTTGCAACATAAGGTGGAAGTTTTAGGGTTCTCAACCCTTTTGGTGGATTTGTTAAAAGATTTGGGAATAAATACCGTAATAAGGGGAGTTAGATTATTTACCGATTTCGAATACGAGCTCCAAATATCTTTAACAAACTACCGCCTGGCAAAGGTCGAGACCCTTTTTATGATGCCCTCTCAGGATTTAATACATATCTCCTCCACCATTGTTAAAGATATAGCCCGCCACGGTGGTTGTTTAAAAACATTGGTGCCTCCCAATGTGGAAAAAGCCTTAAAAGAGAAGTTTCAAAAAGTTAACTATTAATATTTCTGCACTATGTCGGTTTTAGAAGAATTTATTAATTTCCTCTACGGGGTTAGAGAAGAACTAAAAAAGGTAGTATGGCCTTCGAAAGAGCTTGTAATAAGGGCGTCGGTGGCCGTTATAATTTTTACCTTCTTTTTCAGTGTATATTTGTGGATTTTAGACCTTATATTTGCTAAAATGATTTCTTTGTTTTTAACAAAACTCTAAGGGGCAAATCGTTATGACCGCGGAAGAAAAAAATCCTCAAGAGTTGGAGAAAAAATGGTATGCCCTACAAGTTGAATCGGGCAAGGAGTTTGTAGGAAAGGAAAATCTAATCCAAATATTGAAACAGGAAGGATTACTCCATTTGGTGGACGAAATAATAGTTCCCGCAGAGGAAAAGGTGGTGATAAAAGCCCTCGGAAAGGAAAAATACAGACTGCCCCTTAGAGTTCCGGGAAAAGATACCGATAGGGAAATAGATATATTGGGCAAATTAGGGATAACAACCTTTGTAATAACCCCCGACGGAAAGGTATATGTAAAGGATAGCCCCGGAGAGGATATCTGCAAACAAGCTCCCCCAATTTACAAAGCGGGCCAAAAAATTCAGTGTAAGAAAAATAAAACCGAAGCAAAAATAATTCTCGATAACAAAGTCTTTCCGGGCTACATATTCATAAAGGCTGCCATGACAGACAAAGTCCTGCAGGCAATAGAAAAAACTCCCCACGTATACAAACCCGTGATTGTTGGCGGAAAACCGGTATCCATACCCGAAGAGCAGGTAAAAGCAATACTTGAAAAAGTTAGGAAAGGTGTTAAACTCAAAAAGCTTCCCTTCCAAAAAGGGGACCAAGTGCGAATTATCGAAGGCCCCTTTATGGGTTTTACAGGAACGGTCGAAGAAGTTATCCCCGAAAGGGAAAAAATTGTTGTTATGGTTAGCATATTCGGCCGTCCTACGCCCGTAGAGTTGGACTATACCCAAGCAGAAAAACTTTAAAAATAGGAGGAAACACCGATGGCTAAGAAGGTGGTAGCCACAGTTGAGCTGATGATACCGGCTCAACAGGCGTCTCCCGCACCACCGGTTGGCCCCGCATTGGGTCAGCACGGGGTCAACATAATGGAATTTGTTAAGGCCTTTAATGCGGCCTCCAAAGATTACGAGCCAGGGACAATCCTACCGGTTGTAATCACCATCTACAGCGATAGAAGTTTCACCTTCATACTAAAGACACCGCCCACCTCTTACCTGCTTAAAAAGGCGGCAGGCGTAGAAAAAGGTTCTCCCGAGCCTAACAGAATAAAAGTAGGAAAAATAACCGTTAAACAGTTGGAAGAAATAGCAAAAACCAAAATGAAAGATATGAACACCCGTGACCTTAAAGCGGCTATGAGAACGGTAGCAGGAACTGCCCGCAGCATGGGAATAGAAATAGAAGGATGGGAGGAGGGTAAATAATCATGGCTAAAAGAGGAAAAAAATACATTGAAAGGGCAAAGTTTGTAGATAAAACCAAAAGATACACCATAGAAGAGGCTGTGGAAATACTCAAAAAAATGGCCCAAGAGGTTCCCAGAAACTTTGATGAAACCGTAGATATAGCCTTCCGTCTGGGCGTTGACCCCAAATATCCCGACCAGCAGGTAAGAGGTTCGGTGGTATTACCCCACGGATTGGGTAAACCGATAAAGGTAATGGTTATAGCCTCCGGAGAGAAAATTAAAGAGGCCGAAGAAGCCGGAGCCGACTTGGTAGGCGGCGAAGAGTTGGTAGACCAAATTCTAAAAGGGCAGGTAGATGTTGAGCAATTCGATGTTGTAATAGCCACCCCCGATATGATGCCCAAAGTTGCCCGTCTGGGTAGAATCCTCGGGCCCCGCGGACTAATGCCCAACCCCAAAACAGGAACAGTTACAACCGAAGTAGCAAAAGCTATCCAAGAGGCCAAAAAAGGTAGGGTTGAATTCCGTGTAGATAAAGCAGGAAACGTTCATATGCCCGCGGGAAAAATATCCTTCGATAAAGAAAAGCTTATAGAAAATATAAAGACAGCAATTAACGCAATAGTAAACGCCCGTCCCCCCGGAGCAAAAGGTCAGTATATAAGAAACATTGCCCTATCCCTAACAATGGGCCCTTCTGTAAAATTAGATGTGAATAAAACCCTGCTCCAGCTCCAAGAAGAGGCGGCTTAAGGTAATTTAGGGAGGAAAAAGAGAGATGACTACCAACTACGTAGTAGATGCAAACAGACCTAACTTGGCCAGGAAAAAGGAACTCATACAGGGCTTTAAAGAGAGATTGAAAAAATCCAACTTGGTTATCTTCTTAGATTTCACAGGAATTGACGCCTGGCCTATGTCCCAAATTCGTATGGATATTCGTGATAAAGGCGGCGAAATGGTCGTTGGTAGAAATACCCTGCTCTTTAGAGCATTTATGGATACCCCCGTAGCCGAACACGAAGACCAAGTATTTACAGGCCCAACAGCGGTGATATTCTCATACGGGGATATGGTAGAGCTAACAAAATACGTAGTTGATGAAATACTAAAGAAATACGAAACAGCAAAAATAAAAGGTGGCTATTTCGTTGAACAGCAGCAGTTCCTCCAACCGGAGGAAGTTGAAGCTATAGCTAAACTACCCTCCAGAGAACAAGCTCTGGCTATGCTCATCGGGGCCATCAGAGGGCCCGTTCAAAAACTCTACAGCTTACTCAGGGCTGTACCTCAAAACCTCTTGCTTACACTTAAAGCTTACGAGGAGAAAAAGAAAGAGGAGGGAGGACAATAATAACCCTATATTGGGTTTGGCCCTCCCCCAACAAAAACCAAAACTTTTAAAGGAGGTAGCTAGAAATGGCGAACGAAAAATTGGAAAAAATCATCGAAGAGTTGGAACAGCTTTCTTTGCTCGAAATTGTTGAGCTAACCAAAATGATGGAAGAAAAATGGGGCGTTTCCGCCCAAGCTGTTGCCGCTGTAGCTGCAGTTCCCGGAGCCGCAGGCGGTGAAGCACAACAGGAAGAAAAAACCGAATTTGACGTTGTGCTTAAAAACCCCGGCTCCAACAAAATCAAAGTTATCAAAGTTGTTAGGGAAATCACCGGCCTCGGCTTGAAAGAAGCCAAAGCCCTCGTTGACGGTGCACCCGCAAAAGTAAAAGAGGGCGTGTCCAAAGAAGAGGCCGAACAAATCAAAGCCAAACTCGAAGAAGTTGGCGCAGAAGTAGAAATCGTATAAATCTTTCTTTCTGACTTTCTTTTAATTTCTTTATTTTTAGTAAATTCCCCGATTAGAATTTATCGCAGATGTTTGACCCGCTCAAGGAAGAAATAACTCCCGAAATCCTCGAAAGGTGGGATAAAGAATATTTTTGGCACCCCTTCACCCAAATGAAAGTTTACCGCGAAGAGGACAATTTAATATTCGAACGGGGTGAGGGGGTTTATTTATACGACCTCCACGGAAGGAAATACATAGATGCTATTTCCTCCCTATGGTGCAATGTTCACGGACATAACCATCCGAGGTTAAATAACGCTTTAGTTAAACAACTTTGTAAGGTTGCCCACACAACAACCTTAGGAAGTTCCAATGTTCCCGCCATAATACTCGCAAAAAGGTTGGTCGATATAACCCCCGAATGTTTAACAAAAGTCTTTTATTCCGAAGATGGGGCGGAAGCAAATGAAATAGCCCTCAAAATGGCCTATCACTATTTCTACAACAAAGGTGAAAAGGAAAGAAAGTATTTTATAACCCTATCCAACGCCTACCACGGGGACACCATAGGGGCGGTTTCGGTAGGAGGGATAGAAATATTCCATGAAGCTTATAAACCCCTCTTGTTCAAAACCTTTAAATTACCGTCCCCCTATTGGTATTGCAAAGAAAAATACGGTCAACTTTGCGAGGAATGTAAGGAAGATTTATTAAACCTGTTAAAGGAAATTTTAGATAAACACCACAAGGAAATAATTGGAATAACCCTTGAAAGTGGTATTCAGGCGGCGGCGGGAATGCTACCCTACCCCAAGGGTTTTATGAAAGGGGTTGAACAATTAGCTAAACAATACGGAGTTCTTTTAATAGTCGACGAGGTGGCAACCGGCTTCGGTAGAACGGGAACTATGTTTTATGTGGAGCAAGAAGAAGTTTGTCCCGATTTTATGACCTTAGGAAAGGGTATAACGGGCGGCTACCTACCTTTGGCGGCTACATTAACCACCGAAGAAATTTTTAATGCCTTCCTCGGAGAGTTTGGAGAGGCTAAACATTTCTATCATGGCCACACCTATACGGGAAATAACCTAGCTTGTGCGGTGGCTATAGAGAACCTCAATATTTTCCGCGATGAAAATACCTTATCCTTGCTTCAGCCCAAAATTAAACATTTAACCGAACGCCTCAAAGAGTTTTGGGAGCTCCCATGGGTTTACGATATTCGCCAACTGGGTTTTATGGCGGGCATAGAACTCAGAAAGAAAAACGGCGAACCTTTCCCCTACGGTGAACGTATAGGCTTTAAAGTAGCTTATAAAGCAAGGGAAAAAGGTGTTTTCTTAAGACCTTTGGGCGATGTTATGGTTCTTATGATGCCCTTGGTAATAAAAACCGAAGAGATGAACTATGTTTTGGATACCCTTAAGTGGGCTATAAAAGAAGTTCTCCAAAAGGAGGATTAATTATTCGTTCCTTAATATGTTCACTATTTTTTCTTTTGCCGCCCTGTAGGCAGGTATATAGGCCGCCAATGAGGAAAGAAAAATAACAAAACCGAATATAGTTATACAGTCTATTAGCGACGGTTCAATGGGCATATAGGGTGTTAGGTAAACATCGGCGGGAACCTTTATTAGGTGGTATTTGTTAGAGACAAACGCCAACAACAAGGCCACGAACAAACCCACTGTAGCCCCGATGAGACCTATTAAAAAACCTTGGAGTAGAAATAACTTAAATATAAAGCCCCTACCTATCCCAAAACTTCTAAAAATTGCAATATCCTTCTTTTTTTCTTGAACTTTCATTAACAGTAGGCTGGTTATGTTGAAGGTTGCAACAACTACTATTAAACCAACAACCAAAGCCATACCCAATTTTTCCAATTTCAAGGCCCCGAAAAATTCCTTGTTGGAGTCAATCCATGTTAGGGTATATAAAGCGGGAAATTCCCTATGTAGAACACTCTCAAATTTTTTTACCTCATAGGGGTTTTTTAATTGAACTACTACCGAAAAGGTAGGGTTTTTAAAAAACTTATGAAAAGTTCCCCAATCCGCCAAAGCAGCCCCGTCGTAAACCGTAAAGTGGGTCGAATATATTCCGACTACCTCGAAAGGTTTTATTTTTGGTAAGAAACCTATAGGGGTCTTTATTGCTACCGGGTCTATTAAGGTTATCTTAGTTGGAACATCAAAAATTCCCAGTTGGTCGGCCAATTTTAAACCTATTAAAAGTCCATTTTTTGAAACCGAACCCTCTATAAGGTTATCTTTCAAAGATAAAAACCTTTGGAGGTCTTTAAGATTTCCAGCGTAAACCGTAGCTTGGGACAGTTTTCTACCCTTTTGGAGAATAAGGTTATATTGGGCCACCCAAAAAGCAAGTTTTATATCTTCCCCGTAATGGGTTTTTAGAAAATTTATAACTTCCTCGCTTTGGTGGAGGTTGTCGGTATAAACCACCAGGTTGGGTAGATTTTGAAGTATTTTTTCCCTAACTGTGTTTTCGAAACCGTTCATTATTCCTACCGTTAAGGTAAGGGCAACCGTGGCGATAAAGACCCCAAAAAGGGAAATAAAGGTTATTAATTTGGTGGAAAAACTTCCCGATAACAAATATCGCCATACCAGTTTTCCGAGCATTAGAAAATGTTTAAATTACGGAGCCTTAGCCTTTCCAGCCTTTGGTAGTTTTAATCCTTATGTCTGCCAAAAAATGGAGAACCGCCATAAGCTTCCATAAAGGCCACGAAGCTTATGTTAGAGGTTATAAGCTGGAAGATTTAATCGGAAATTTAACCTTTACCGAGGCCATTTATTTAGTCCTCAAGGGGGAACTTCCCAATGAAAAGGAAACCAAAATGTTGGACGCAATTTTTACTTCAATAGTAGAACACTCCATAGCTCCCCCGTCGGTTATAGCCGCCCGAGCGGTGGCCAGCGGAGGCAATCCGATGAATGTGGCCGTCGGTGCGGGGGTTTTGGCTTTCGGCGAGGCCCACGGTGGGGCCTTAGAGGGCGCTATGAAGTTTCTGCAGGATAATGTCGACCGCGACCCCGAAGAGGTGGTTAAAGAATATCTCGAAAACAAAAAAAGAATTCCCGGCTACGGCCACCGCTATTATAAGGAATACGACCCCCGAACCCGTAAACTTATGGAGTTAGCTAAAGAAATAGGTTTTTACGGAAAATATTGCCGTTTCGCCGAGGAGGTGGAAAAGGCTATAGAAAAGCTAAAGGGTAAAAAATTGGTTTTAAATATCGACGGAGCTATTGCCGCTATAACTTCGGAAATGGGTTTTGATTGGCGTCTGGGTAAGGGTTTCTTTATAATCGGAAGAATTCCAGGTTTGGTTGCCCATGTTTACGAAGAACTTACAATGGAAAAACCTTTCTCCAAACGCCTCGACGAGGATAAAGAGGTTGAATATTTAGGCCCCCAACCGAGGGAATTACCACCTAAATACCAAAGGAGGAAGAAATAAATAGAAGAAACTTATTTTGGTCTTTAATTTTCCACAATGTCCCCGTAGAGGACATAAACGGAAGCTTTATTAACCTTTACGGGGACTATTTTTCCCAATAACTCTTTACGGTCGGAATTTACTTCCACCCATTTATTTTCGGAACTTCTACCTATTAGTTTTCCATCGGAGTAACGCTCAAAAAGAACCTCCACGGTTTGGCCTTCATATTTTTTAGCCTCCTCGTTCATTATCCTTTTTTGAACTTCCAGAAGGCGGTGCATCCTTTCGGTTTTTACATCGTCGGGAACTTGGTTTGGATATTCTGCGGCGGGCGTTCCGGGACGGGGAGAATATTTGAAGGAAAATAGCTGTTCAAATCTAACTTTTTCTAAAACATCCAAGGTTTCTAGAAAATCCTCTTCCGTTTCCCCGGGGAAGCCCACTATAACATCGGCCGAAAGGGCTATACCGGGTTTAGCCTCCTTCAGCTTTTGGATTTTTTCCAAATACTCTTCCTTGGTATAGTAGCGGTGCATTAGTTTCAATATGCGGTTGCTACCACTTTGGAAAGGCAGGTGGAGGGCTTTGGCTATTTGGGGAATTTCACCCATTGCTTTAATAACATCGTCGGTTAAGTCGGTGGGGTAGCCGGTTGTAAACCTTATTCTTTCCACTCCATCTATTTCGGCAATTTTGTAAAGTAGATAACTAAAGGGTATAGGATTTTCAAAATCCTTTCCCCAAGCGGTAACATTTTGGCCCAATAGGTGGATTTCCTTTACCCCGTCCTTAACGAGGAATTTTATTTCTTCCAAAATACTCCTAATGGGGCGGCTTCTTTCCCTACCACGGGTTTGGGGAACTATGCAATAGGTGCAGTCTTTGTCGCAACCTTTCATTATTGTGATGAAAGCCCAATAGGGGTTTTCCCTTATGGTGGGGTATTCGAACATTTCCCACTCATCTTTGGGAGGTTCGGGCAGGATTTCGATAGCCTTTTCCCCCTTTTCTGCCTTTTTAAGAAGCTCGGGCAGGTGGTGAATGTTGTAGGAGGAAAACATTATGTCGATAATTCCGCCCGCCCTTTTGTCGAGTTCCTCCCCCATACGCTGGGCGAGGCAACCGCAGACCCCTATTTTTGCGTTGGGATTTATTTTTTTTACCTTTTTGTATTCTCCCAAGTGGGCTAATACTTTCCTATCTGGCCTTTCCCTTACTGTGCAGGTATTAAGCAAAATTAAATCGGCTTCCTTCCAATCGTTGGTAAACTCATACCCCAAGGAGGCCAATATTCCCTTTATCCTTTCGCTGTCGTTTACATTCATCTGACAGCCGAAGGTTTTTATAAAAACTTTTTTCCTTCTTTGGTTTGTTTCCTTATTTTCAACCTGTGGTTGTTTTTTCAAAATATTACTTACCATAGCAGGGTTATAAGCTACCCTTTCCTAAGGAAGTTAACAAGAGTTTTTATTAGGTTGGGGAGCGGGAAGAAAATTAAAACCTAATGTTGGACCTTAAGCTAATAAGAAAAAACTTTGAGTATGTAAAAGAACGCTTAAAAACCCGCGGGGAAGAGTATGCCCGTTTAGTAGAAGAAGTTTACAATTTGGACAAGAAAAAGAGAGAAATCCAAAAGGAGGTTGAAAATTTAAGGGCCCTCCTAAATAAGAAATCCAAAGAATATGGACGCCTGAAAAGGGAAGGTAAAGAAGACCCGTCCCTAAAGGAGGAATTGGCTTCTTTGAAAAAACAACTTGCCCAGTTGGAAGAAGAACTTAAACAACTGGAGGAAAAATTAAAAGACCTCCTTCTAAGGATTCCTAATATTCCCCACCCTTCGGTGCCGGTGGGTGAAGATGAAAACGATAATGTGGAAATTCGCCGATGGGGAAACCCTCCGAAGTTTGATTTTGAACCTCTCCCTCACTGGGAAATAGGTAAGAAACTGGGCATTCTGGATTTCGATAGGGCGGCAAAACTCTCGGGCTCTCGTTTTGTTGTAAAGAAAGGTTTGGGGGCCAGATTGGTAAGGGCCCTAATTAATTTCATGCTGGACAGACATACCGCCCGAGGTTATGAAGAGGTTTATGTTCCCCACCTTGTTAAGCCCGAAATCCTAATAGGCACCGGGCAACTACCTAAATTTGAAGAAGACCTCTTTAAGTGTGAAAGGGACAACCTCTATTTAATACCTACCGCGGAAGTTCCTTTAACAAACCTCCACCGCGAGGAGATTCTAAAAGAGGAAGATTTACCCATTTACTATACCGCCTACACTCCTTGCTACCGTCGGGAGGCAGGCTCCTACGGTAGAGACATTAAAGGTTTAATAAGACTTCACCAGTTTGATAAAGTTGAATTGGTCAAAATAGTTAAGCCCGAAGATTCCTATGAGGAATTGGAAAAACTGGTAAGGGACGCCGAGGAAATTCTTCAGGCTTTGGAGCTTCCCTATAGGGTGGTAGAACTGTGCACCGGTGATTTGGGATTTTCGGCCGCCAAAACTTACGACTTGGAAGTTTGGATGCCTTCCTACAATCGATATAGGGAAATTTCTTCCTGCTCCAACTGTGAGGATTTCCAAGCCCGTAGGATGAAATTACGGTATAAAACCAAAGATGGTAAAAATGTTTTATGCCATACTTTGAACGGTAGCGGTTTGGCTGTGGGTAGAACTTTGGCGGCTATTTTGGAAAATTTCCAGCAAAAAGACGGTAGCGTGGTTATACCCGACGCCTTACGCCCCTACATGGGCGGTTTGGAAGTTATAAAACCCCCCGAAGGGGAATAAGAAAATTAATATCCGGCCAGCTCTTCCAAGTAATCAAGGTCTTTGAGGACTATTTTTCCCCTTTGGGCTTCTATACGGCCTTCTTTTTTCCATTTGCTCATTATCCTTATGGCAGTCTCTACGGTGGTTCCCGTCATTTCGGCTATATCTTGCCTTGTTATGGGTGCTTCTATTACCAAATAACCTTCGTCGGTTTCTTTGCCTATTTTGTCTCCCAACTCTATTAGGAGTTTGGCTATTCTTTCCTCAACTTTGCCGGAGGCTATGCTTTTTAAAACTTCGTAGGTCTCCAATAGTTTCGCCGATAGGTCGCAGGTTATCATTAAAGCCAATTGGGGATATTTCATAGATAGGTTTATAAAGTCTTGGTTGGACATATATAAAACCGTGGAGGGTAATACCGCCTGTGCCGTGTAAGTATGTCTGGGTTTTTTACCTCCGAACTCTATCCATCCGAATATTTCTTTGGGAAAAACCAATCTAACAATTATTGTTTTTCCGTCGGGGGTTTCTTTTAAAAGTTTTATTAAGCCATCAACCAAGATAAAAATTCCCGGCTCGGCGTCTTCTTCAAAAAAGAGATAGTCATTTTTGTTATAGTGTTTTTCGTGGAAGTATTTTGCTATTTCTTCCAATTCTTTATCGCTAAAGTTTTTAAATAGGTCTATTTGTTTCAAAAACTCAACTTTGTTAATTGCCATTTTTGTAAACCTCCTATAAATTTTTAAATTAACTCTCCGTTTCACACAAACAACACTTTTGTATTTTTATCATCAACTTACTTTTTAAAAAAAGTTTTCAAAAACAGAATTATAGCAACTGCCCGCTTTTGGCAATAATTAACCGCACAAAGGAATCTAGAATGTTATCTTAAAGTCTTCAACCTCTTTCTGTTGTTAAATAATTCCATGTGAGGCAAAGGTTTAAATAAAGCCTTCTAAAAGAAAAAAGCAAAACAAGAGGGGAGAAATAAAACATTCATCGGATTTCAGGGAATAACCTCCCCACACCGTCAACTTTTGCCCCGAATGTCAAGTTTCGCAGCAATTTTTATTAAAAAATTTATTTTTTTTCTCCTAGGCCTAAGAACGCTTGTCTTGTGTTAATTAAGGCCTAATTCTACGTTTTTGCTTTCTCCTAAATTTTAGTTTTTTTCGTTTTTTAAAAAACTTTACGCTTTTTACCACACACACGAAGCGTTTTGACGGCCTGCCCAATGTAGAAGTATGTAGAAATGTAGATGTTTATATGTAGCTTTTTTATCTCTATTTATTAGTTGTAGCTTTATTAATTGTAGCCGTTCGCAAAGAGGCTTAACTCAAGGCTAAAAGGTTATATATTCCTAGTTTTGTGTCCATATTCCTAGTTTTATATCCGCCTCAAATTTTATACCCCTAGTTTTGTGTCCTTATTCCCTAGTTTTGTGTCCGCAAACTAATAAAAACCCCTAGTTTTATGTCCGCTTTTTCCTAGTTTTGTATCCTTTATATCCCTAGATTTTTGCACTTTTCTATCCATAGATTAAAATGGAAAACTATGAGTAATAAAAGGGTTGTTATAGAACCAAACGAGCTTGTGGAAATGGTGCTTTTTCAACTGGGAGAACATACGGGAAAGATTAAAGGGCGGGGACGGCCGAGGAAAAAAGGTGTTAAGGACGTAGCAGACTTATACGCCATAGCTTTGGCTACAGCTGAAAAGAAAAGCTACGGTGTAGTCTCTTACATTAGTAAACAACTATTAGCGGAAATCCTAGAAAGCCAATCGCCAGAATATAAACGAAAACGCACAAAGAGGCTTTTTAATTTATCCGTTAAACTTGCCGAAGAAAAGAATAAAACCATAGGTTTGGAGATAGAGAAAGCTATTTCTTATTACGAAAAATACGGCTACAAGGAGTTAGCAAAAAAATTTAAGGAATTTCAAAAAGAAGGTTATGTAGTCTATAGGGTGCCTTTATTCGTAGGAATAGCGGACGGGGACAAGCCGCTATCGCGGCTAATTCCGCACAAAGGGCTCCATGAGGTAAAGTTTGTATTAG
>JAADES010000017.1 GCA_013153315.1 Aquificota bacterium | reverse complement strand
CGATGTCAATGTGCTTTTTCCGTGGTCTACGTGCCCTATTGTTCCTACGTTTACGTGTTCTTTTTCCCTTACAAATTTCTCTTTGGCCATGGCTTTCCTCCTATAGATTGGAGTAGTATTAGAAATGAAATCTATTTATTATAGTGCTGCGGGAAATTTTTAGAATTTTTGAATGAGTTTTAGTCGGGAAAGATTGGATTTTTTATTAGAAGGATTAATCGATAAGAATGGAGCCCGGGACCGGACTTGAACCGGCGACCTCTCCCTTACCAGGGGAGTGCTCTGCCGACTGAGCTACCCGGGCACTTCCGCGGCTTTAAGCCGCACCGGAGGTTAAAACAGCCTAGAGCGGGCGACGGGATTCGAACCCGCGACCTGCGGCATGGCAAGCCGCCGCTCTACCACTGAGCTACGCCCGCTTCTACAGGAGAAAATATTTTAGTGAATTTAGTGGGCCGTGTCAATAGAATGTAAGGCGGCGCCCGGATTCGAACCGGGGAATAAGGGATTTGCAGTCCCCCGCCTTAGCCACTTGGCTACGCCGCCTTAGGCTCTACCGCTCTGTCAATAGCCCCCGGCGTTTAAGGAACCTAACCCCAAAGCAGTGTTAATAATTTACTACATAAACCTTGTGAGGTCAAGAGATTATTAATTACAAACAAATCGACTTTTAATTTCTTTAAGAAACCATCGGGCGAAATTTAATTTTATGGGCCTAAAAATAGGAAACTTTGACCTTGAAAAAGACATTCTTATTGTGGCGGAACTTTCGGCAAACCACAAGCAGGATTTAAATATCGCAAAGGAAACACTTTACGCTATGAAAGAGGCGGGGGCCGACGCTGTTAAGCTTCAAACCTATACGCCTGACACTATCACCGCCCCCTTTGACAATGAATATTTCCGAATAAAGGGCGGCACCCTTTGGGACGGCAAAACCCTTTACGAGCTTTATCAAGAGGCCTATACCCCTTGGGAATGGCATTATGAGCTGAAAGAATTGGCCGAAAAGTTGGGATTAATATTTTTCTCAACGCCCTTCGATAAAACGGCCGTCGACTTTCTTGAAGAGCTTAATGTTCCCGCCTACAAAATAGCTTCCTTTGAGATTACCGATATTCCCCTTATTGAATATGTGGCTTCCAAGAATAAGCCTGTGATAATTTCTACAGGAATAGCTTCCTTGGCCGATATTGAAGATGCTTTGGAAGCCTGCCGCCGAGTGGGCAACGAGCAGGTCGTATTACTGAAATGCACCAGTACCTACCCTACACCTATTGAGGAAGCCAACGTCGGAGTAATTCCCCGCATGAGGGAAATTTTTGGAGTGCCAGTAGGGCTTTCCGACCATACTAAGGGTATTGCGGTGCCCGTTGCCGCCGCCAGCCTGGGGGCGGTAATGATTGAAAAACATTTCATTTTGGACAAAAAGCTTGATACCCCTGACAGGGAATTTTCCCTAACACCCGATGAATTTGCTCAAATGGTAAAGGCTGTAAAAGAGGCTAGGAAGGCGTTGGGCGACGGTGTTTATAGGGTTACCGAAGGCATGAAAAAGGGTAGGCAGTTTGCCCGTTCCCTCTTTGTGGTTAAAGACGTTAAGGCGGGCGAACTGTTTACCGAGGAAAATGTTCGCTCCATTAGGCCTGGTTACGGTTTGCACCCCAAATATTACAAGGAAATAGTCGGAAAACGCCGTGCAAGGAAGGATATAAAAGCGGGAACACCCCTAAGTTGGGATTTAATAGATTAAAACCTTCCTCAGGTTATAATCCCTCCCCCCAGCAGGAGGTTGTTGTTTTTCCCGTAGAGGGCAAAAATTTGTCCTTTGGCTATTCCTTGGAAGGGTTCTTTAAAAATTACCTTCCACCCTTTTGGGCTTTTTTCTATTTTTTCTACCTCCTTGGCGGGGGTTCGGTATCTTATTTGTCCCCATAGAGTTTTTTCCTGAAAAATTTCTTCCTCGGGTAGGAAAAGGTTTAATTTTTCAACCTCTACGGTGTTTTTTAATAAATCTTCTTTTTCTCCTACAAAAACTATGTTGTTTTTGGCATCAATGTCCACCACATAGACGGGTTTTCCCAGTCTTAAACCTAAACCCCTCCGTTGTCCTATTGTGTAGGCGTAATAACCGCTGTGTTTGCCGACCACTTTTCCTTTATAAATAAAAACTCCCGCCGAAGGCGGAATATGTTTTTTTAGGAAATCTTTTAGTTTTTGCCCTTCGAGAAAACATATATCTTGACTTTCTTTTCTAGTTGCGGTGGGAAGGCCTACTTCTTGGGCTAACTTTTTAACTTCCTCCTTGGTTAGGTCTCCCAAGGGAAATTCCAAATAGGGTAGGTATTTGGGTTTCAATAGGGCCAAAAAGTAGGTTTGGTCTTTTTCCCTGTCCTTGGGGCGGGCCAAGATTGGATAGCCCCTATATTGGACTTTTTTTACATAGTGCCCCGTAAAGATTTTTTCAAAACCTTCCCGTGTAAGGAGTTCTGTAGCTAACCCCAATTTTATTTCTTGATTACAAACGGCACACGGGTTGGGAGTTCTCCCTTTTTTATACTCGGAAAGGAAATATTGGATTATTTTTTCCTCAAAGGGTTTTCTTAAATCCAAAACCCTATGGGGAAGGTTTAAAAACTTGGCAACCCTTTGGGCTTTTTCTATATCCTCCCAATTGTTGTAGAGGAGCAAAGTTATTGCCTCTATATGGGCATCGGGATAATTTTGCTTAACCCAATAGGCGGTAAATGAACTGTCTATTCCCCCGCTTAGGAGAACCGCTATTTTTTTGACCATTAAGGAAAAGGAAAAGGGAAAAATTTTTTCTCTACAAGGGTAATTTTTCTAAATCGGCCACCCGTTCGAAAAGTTTTTTAACCCTCTGGAGGAGGGCTATACGGTTTCTTTTAATGTTTTCTTCTTTGGCCATAACCATAACGTTGTCGAAGAATTGGTCTATGGTTTCCTTAAATTGGGAGAGGGCTCTTATTTGTTCCTCAATAGGGAGATTTTCCAGTTGTTTTTCCAATTCAACCAACTGTTGGTATAGCTTTTTTTCTTCCTCCTGTTGGAATAGGGAAGGGTCTACCGAATAGTTTTCTTTTACCTTGGCTATTATTTTTTTCACCCTACGGTAGGCTTCGCGGGCGTTTTTCAGTTCCTCGGTTTGGAGCAATTTATTTAACTCTTCCACCGTTTTTAGGATGGAAACTATATCGAAACCTTTTCGGGTTTGAATTACAGCCTGAACCACTTGGGGGTGGTATTTATCCGATAGGTAATTAACCAACCTTTGTTTGAAAAATTCTTCCAACTGGGCTAAGGTGGTAGCTTTGTCTTGTTTTAATTCCTTAAATTGGTCGTAGGTAAATTCCAACAGTTTTTGAAGGTCTAAATCCAACCGTTTTTTGTCCAATATTCTTATAATTCCCAGAGCGGCCCGCCTTAGTCCGTAGGGGTCGGCGGTAGAGGTGGGTTTTTCTCCCACTCCGAAGTAGCCCACAAGGTCGTGGAGCTTGTCGGCCAGCGAAAGGATTGTGCCTATCTCGGTTTGCGGTATTTGGTCGGAAGCTCCCTTGGGTTGGTATTGCTCCCAGAGGGCTTTGGCCACTTCGGGGTCTTCTCCCTGGGCTTTGGCGTAGATGTAGCCCATATAGCCTTGAAGTTCGTCCAATTCTTTGACCATTTCGGTTAAAAGGTCGGCCTTGGAGAGGTAGGCGGCCCTTTGGGCTTTTTCCACTTTTTCAGGATATAGGTCTTTGGCCAATCGGGTGGATATTTCTACCAACCTTTGGGTTTTATCGTAGAGGGTTCCTAAACGGGGGTGTTGGAGTATCCCTTTTAATTTGGGAACTCTTTCTTCCAAGGGGGTTTTTAAATCCTCATTGTAGAAAAATAGGGCGTCCTCCAGGCGGGCTTTTAAAACTTTTTCGTAGCCTTCCCTAACCACGCTGTCGTCTTTGGGTTTGTTGTTGGATATGGCAAGAAAGCGGTTTATAACCTCCCCATCGGGTTTTTGGAAACAGAAAAACCTCTGATGGTGGGCGGCCACCGTTATTATTACCAAGGGAGGGAGTTGGAGATATTTTTCATCAAAGCTTCCTAAGATGGGATGAACATACTCAACCAAAAAGGTGTTCTCTTCTGTTAGTTCTTCCTTTAGGGCGGCGGAGGCATTAAATTCTTTTTCGTATTTTTCAAGGGCTTGTTCTATTAACTCTTTCCTCCTTCGGTGGTCGAGAATAACTCTATGTTCCTCCAAAAGGTTAAAGTATTCGGAGCTATTTTTAACTCTAAGGGGTTTCCCTCTAAAGGAACCCCCATTGTTTATAAATCGGTGCCCATAGGTTAGGTTGTCGGCTTTTAATGAGCCCCAACTTAGGTTTAATACCTTATCGTCTACCAAAGCGAGTATCCATCTAACGGGTCTCAAAAAGAGTTTGTTGCTGTTGTCCCATCTCATTTTTTTGGAAAAGGGAATTTTGTCTAGCAGAGTAGGGACTATTTCTTTCAAAAGTTCCGCCGTGGGTTTTCCTCCAACTTCCTTTAATAGGGCTACATATTCACCTTTTCCCTTTTGTCGGATTTCTATATCTTCCAAACGGGCTTGGTTTTTCTTTAAAAAACCTTCGAGGGCTTTGGTAGGTTTACCTTCACTGTCAAAGGCTACCTTTTTGGGAGGGCCCCAAATTAGTTGGGTTTTGGTGGGCTCTTTCTCGGCAAGGTTTTCTATAAAAACGGTTAACCTTCTGGGGGTTGCGAAATATTTAATCTCCCCGAAGGGGATTTCTTTTTCCTTAAGAAATTTTTCCAATTCTCGGGCTAAAAATTTTGCCGCAGGCTCCACTTCGAAGGCAGGCAGTTCTTCCACTCCTATTTCCAGTAGAAAATTCATAGGAAAATATTGTGGAAGAAGGAAAAAGTAAATCCTAAAAAGGTTTCAATTTTCTTTTTCCTCTTTTTGGTAGAAAAATTGAAACCACCCGTAAAGTCCTACAAATAGGGCGGTAATAACCAACGCAAGGACAAAACCTAAAACTCCTTTGGGAATAAGCTTATCGAAGGTAGACCACAAAAATAGAAAGAGTATGTAAAAAACATAGGCCGAAAGGAGCCATTCCAATATTTTCCTAAAAACGTAAATTAGCGGTTTATATCTTTCCCCCATGGGGTTTTATTGTCTTCCTCTAAAGGGATTTTTTTAGTTCTTCCACTATGAGGGGCAAAATTTCGGTGGCCGAAGCCCGAAAAGAGTAATCGGCCACAGGTGTTAGAGGTGTTTCGTCGAGATTTATTTCTATTAAAACCCCGCCGTGCTTTTTACAAAGTTCGGGAAGATAAGCGGCAGGATAGACTACAGCCGATGTTCCTATGGAAAAGCAGACTTTTGCTATTTTGGCTATCTCAAAAGCTTGGGTTAATACATGTTCGGGTAAGGGTTCGCCAAACCAAACCACCCCCGGGCCAACTATTCCATTACAAAAACTACAGCGGGGAAGTTTTTCTAAGGTTAACCCTTCGAGGATTTCCTTTTTGAATTTTTCCTCGGAGAGGTTCCTTAAATAATCCCTGTCCGCCAGAGGGAAAATTATTTTAAATTCGTGCTCCTTATAGTGGGCTCCGCAATAGCGGCATTTTCCTTCCCATATGTTGCCGTGAAGTTCGAGATATTTTTTCTGACCTGCAACGCGGTGGAGGCCATCGACGTTTTGGGTTATATGCCAAAAGTTAGGAAGTATTTGTTCCAACTCCACCAAGGCGTAGTGGGCGGGGTTGGGATTTGCTCGGGCTATAAGCCACATTCTCCACAGATACCATTTCCACACCTTTAGGGGGTCTTCTTGAAAAGCTTCAAAGGTAGCCAAATCGCGGGGGTCGTATTTGTTCCATAATCCGTCCTTTCCTCGGAAGGTGGGAATGCCGCTTTCGGCCGATAAACCCGCCCCGCTAAAGGCAAAAATTGTTTTGTCTCTATTTTGGGCTAATAGGAGAGCTACTTCCTTTATCGGTTTTAAGTCCATAGGAGGCTATTTTTACCTTAAAAAGGGCAAAGGGTTTAAATCCCTAAAATATCAACCTTTGTGAGAAAGTATATATCCACCTCAATATTTGCCCTTCTGTTGGCCCTATCTTTTAACTACCAACCTTTGTGGTTTTTAAGTTTTTTTGCTTTACTTCCCCTTTTTGCGGTTGAAAGGTTAGGAATATTCTTTCTCTACGGTTTGGTTTTCTATTTGGCTATGTATTTTCCCCTGCTAAAGGCAAATTATTTAATAACCCAAAGCTGGTTTCTATCGATAGTCCTCCTTATGGTTTTTGTTCTTTCTTTAACCCTCTTGCAGTTTGGATTGAGCTATATTTTTAACCGCTTTATTAGGTTTTTACCTTTGAGCTTTGTATTGGTGGAAATTTTAAGGTTATATGTTCCCTTTGACGGTTATCCCTTCGACTATTTGGGTTCTCTTGCTGCTAATATTCCAACTTTAGGTTTGTCTTTGCATTACATAACCGTTTTTGGATGGAGTTTTGTTATTTTGACCATTAACTGGTTGGTTTACAAAATACTTAAGGAGAACGAAAGAAAGAAATACCTTTTGGGGTTAGCTTTTTTATTCCTAATTTTGGGAATTCTAGGTATAGTCCGCTTGGAGAGTTATAAATATCAACCGAGCCATTTAAAGGTTGCTGTAATTCAGCCCTTTATACCTCAGAAGGATAAATTAAAAAATTCCTTATATACCCTTCCCTATTTGGTTTATTTGGTTAATCAAGTTCCCAAAGATGTGGATTTAATTTTGTTACCGGAAACTACTTTTGAGGAAATAGATAAGTATGACCAATTTTTTAAGGCTTTTAAAGATAGAAACTTCATAGTGGGAGTAAGCCATATTATTTTTGATTTCGACCGCCTGCAGTTATACGCCCAAAATCAGGCCTTGTTGGTGGTTCACGGCAAAGTTAAGCAGGTTTATGTGAAAAGATTTTTAGTCCCCTTCGGGGAATATACACCTTCCTACTTCGGGTGGTTGGGCAAATTAATTCCTTATTTGGACAACATAGACTATAGAGCGGGCGATAGGGATGTTATTTTCAACTTCCGAAATATTTTCTTTCTACCGCGGATATGTTTTGAAATAGCCTATCCGCAGAGAATTTCTCCGCTGGTCAATTACATAGTTAACCTGACCAACGACGCTTGGTTCTACGGCTCCTGGATTATTAAACGCCACCTTCTCCAGGCTAAGGTCAGAGCTATAGAAACAGGCCGACCGGTTATTTTTGTCAACAACAACGGTTTCGGTGGAATTTTAACCCCTCTTGGTCAATATATTGGAAACCCCAAAAGGAAAATTCTTATCTTTCAACTTTAGAAGGTTTTTAAGTTTTTCCTCTTTGGGGACTTTTCTTGACATTCTTAAATTGACATTTAATTATGACTTATACTCTAAATTGAAATTTTTATTGCCATTAACTACAAAATAAGAATTGAAAAATTTCTTGACATTCCATTCGAAAATTTCCGAGGTTGTAGTAAATGAGATTTGTCCTTTAAAGGTTGATGATTAAAATAACGCAATTGGTAGTTTAAGGTAAGCTATCCCTCTTTATGGAAAAACTTTTAATAAACCTTTTAAGGATTGGAATTCCTCTAATTCTCGCTTGGAAGTTTTTTAAACCCGACTACCATATATTGGACAACCTATTAAAGTTCCTATTGCTGTTTTCAATATGGGGGCTTATTTGGGAGTTTGTTTTATTGATAGTTTCCAAAATTTTAGGTTTTAAAAATTTTCCTTACCTTTTTGCTTGGGTCTTTCTACTAAGTGCTACCATAG
>JAADES010000042.1 GCA_013153315.1 Aquificota bacterium | reverse complement strand
TTTAATGAAAATTTGCATAGTGGGAGCGGGCGTCGTCGGAAGTTTTGTCGCCCAAACCTTGGCACGCGGAAACTACGAAGTGGCGATTCTCGATATAAATGAAGCTCTATTGGAGAAACTATCCCTTAAACCCAACATATTGACCCTAAACTGTGATGCTAGGGAAATTTCCTGTTTGGAAAAAGTTAAAGATTACGACCTGTTTGTGGTTTTAACCGACAGCGATGAAACCAACCTAACGGTGGCAGGATTAATAAAAGCTTTAAACCCTCTAGCCCGAACGGTGGTAAAAATATCCCGCCGAGATTATAAACTGTTTGATGAACTATTAAAGCTTCAAACGGTGGATATAGTGGATAAAACCGCCGAAGCCCTTTGCGGTTTGGTGGATTATCCCTTTGCCCAAAGTTTGTGGAACTTAGGAGATATTTTAATTTTCCGCAAAAAGGTAGCTCTGGATAGTGTATTCCACAATAGGAAACTAAAAGACTTAAAACCCCTTAGGGAGGAAGTTCCTTTTACAGTGGTATTAATCCGTAGGGGAGGACAGTATTTAATCCCCGGCGGGGAAACGGAAATAAAGCTGGGGGACATTTTATATATCGCCGTAGAAAGGCAAAATGTGGAAAAACTCGTAAAGGTTTTGAAATTACAGGAAAACCCGGTAAAGGAAATTTTTATATTCGGTTATTCCAAATACGCCGATAGATTTATGGAAAAACTAAACCTAAGAAAGGATATAAAAGTAAAGTTTGTCCATCCCGATTATAAGGTCTGCGAAGAAGTCAGTCAGAAATACGAAAATATTTTGGCTTTCCAAGGCGAACCCACCGACGAGGAGCTATTAAAGGCCGAAGGAATAGACAAAACCGACTACGTATTTTGTTTGAGCGACAATGAAGAAAACAACATAGTATTGGCCGTATTTACGAAAAACCTCGGGGTTGAGAAAAATTGCGTTTTAATAAAACTTCCTCAGTTCGAAAGATTGGTTGAAAACCTAAAGATATACAGCTATGTATTACCCAAAAAGATTTTTGTTTCCTACATATATAGCTACCTAAGAGAGGAAAACATTACCGAAGTTACCGAACTGGAGGAAGGTATAAATATTTACAAAATCCACTATCAGGGAGAAGAAAAACCCCTTCAAAAATTAAAACTTAAAGAGTGTAACCTAATAATAGCCGTAGAAAGGGAAGGAAAAACTTTTATCCCTAAAGGTTCAACTCTAATCCAGAAAGGGGATTACCTCTATTGTTTGCGAATAAATTAAAAAACCTTCCGTTGGAAATTTTTATCTAAACTTTGAAAGGAATTTTTTAGACCTTTCCTTTTGGAGGAATTTTTCCTTTCGTTCACCTTTTGGAAGAAAAATGTCATCCTCTAAAAGGTTTTTCCAAAAATAGAAGCCAGGAACGGAGAAAGGGCTTCTTCTTTTTAATTGTTTACCCTTTCTCCGCCCACCCCTGCAAGGTTTAAACCTTGCCTACTACCCGCTACCTCTTTAAGCGTTAACACATGCTTTTAAGCATGTGTGCTATTGTTAAGCGTTAACCCCTCTCTACGAGAGGGTGCTATTGTTTAGAGGCTCGCGGGTTACCTTCTTCTTAGAATTAGTTAGTTTTGGCTGTTAGTCCGTCCTCTTTTTTTTATTATTGAAGGACGGGACAGCCCTATTTCGGACTGTAGACTTCTCAATCTCGGCTATGAAAAAGGAACCTTCTTCTAAAGAAAATTTTAACATCGCTTTAAAACAAATTTCAAGTTGTTGGTATTTTTCCTGACCATACAATGAGCTTAAATTTTGGAAACCTTAAAACCACCAAAAGGAGGTAAAAAATGGAGAACTTCGACTGGAGGAGGTATCTCCTATTTTTAGCTATCGCCTTCGGGGTCTTTATGGCCTACGACTACTTTTTTATGTCCAAGCAGGCCCCGCAGGCAACGGGCGAACAGGCTCAAGTAGCAAACGGTTCGGCCCGGGCCCCAAAGACCAACATTCAACCTGTAAGCACCTCGGCCGATATAAACCTATATTTGGGCTCTTGGAGGGAAAAACACCAACCCCAACACATTATTACTCTGGACTTCAAGGATGCGGTGGTAAAAATCTCCGAGGAAGGTGCAAAAATTGTTTCCTTCTACGATAAAAGATTTAAAAAAGACCTTATTGAGGACTACGAAAGAGCTTATAACATCTACCCCTTGGAGATATTAACTCCCGATTTTGACACCGTTAAGGTTATAGATTTTGAACGCTACCAATGTAAGAAAGAAAATTCCCAAACCTTGGTATGTTCTTTAAAAACCCAAAACCTTCAGGTGGAAAAGGTCTTTCACTTTACCGAAGGAGGATATATCGACAATGTAAAAATATCCTTAAAAGGTGTCGATGACCCCTATCTATACCTCGGAATGACGCCTAAGGAAAATCCTTTCTACACCCACATAGGGCCTATTTTCAAAACCTCCGATGGGCAGGTTATCCGAATTAACATTGAAGATATTCATTCCCCCCAAACTATCCACGGAGACTTTATTTGGAGCGGCCAAGAAGGACGTTATTTCCTAAAGGCGGCCAAATACAACACCAACACGGCGGTTTTATTTAAAGTTTCCTATCTGGAAAACGGGGAAACTAAATATACCTCCGCTACAGCTATAAAAATTGAACCCTCCGCGGATATTACCTACTTTGTAGGGCCGAAAGAATATGACCTTCTTAAAAAGCTCGACTTAGTCGAAGCGATAGACTTCGGTATGCTCTCCTTTATAGCCTATCCGCTATTCTTGGTGCTCTATTTCTTCTACAAGTTAACCCACAGCTGGGTTGCGGCTATCTTCATTCTAACGCTGTTGATAAGGATTATTTTCTTCCCGCTGTCGATAACCTCCACCCGCTCTATGAAAAAAATGCAGGAGTTGGCTCCAAAATTGGAAGAGTTGCGTAAAAAATACGCCGATGACCCCCAAAAATTACAGCAGGAAATGCTAAAGCTCTACAAAGATGTAGGTTTTAACCCCGCCAGCGGTTGCCTACCTATATTGGTGCAAATTCCTATATTCTTCGCCCTTTATAAGGTGTTGGTTGTTACTCCCGACCTAGCTTTGGAAGGATTTTTATGGATACCTTCCTTGGCAGAAAAAGACCCCTACTATATCCTGCCTGTGCTAATGGGTCTGACAATGATAGCCCAGACAATGATAACCCCCACCCCCAACAAACAGCAGAATTTCATGATGTATCTTATGGCGGCGGTCTTTACGCTACTGTTTGCAACCTTCCCCGCAGGGTTGGTGCTCTACTGGACGCTGAACAACATCTTCAACATAATCCAAACCTGGATTATTTACAAATATCTTTCCTAACTTAGGAATTTGTTCACTTTTCTTTCCTTTTTAAGGTCTATTAAACCTTTTACCTTCTAAAGGAAGAAAATTTTCCTAACTTTTAAAGTCGTTGAATTTATTTCCTTTCCCCTTGTAAGGGGAAGGAAAAGCTTAAGAAACCTTTTCCCGGTTTTGAAACTTCTCCTTGACCAACTTTAGGAGCTCTTCAAGGCAGCTTAAAACCTTCTCTTTGTCGGTGGCAACGCAGGGGACTATCTTGATATTTTCGGGAAGTTTTAGCTTTTTCCTAATTTCTTCCACGCTCATGGCGTTGGGCAAATCTTGCTTATTTGCCACAAAAATAAAAGGAGCGTCGGGGCTAATCTTCCTAAATAGGTTTATCTGCTGAAAAACTTCTTGCCAACGGCTGGAATCGGTGGAGTCTAACATGTATATAAACCCTACGGTATTTCGTGCCAATATGGGCCACATAAAGGAAAACCTTTCCTGACCGGGTATTCCGAAAACATGAATTTTCATTCCTTCTTCGGTTATGTATTCACCGAAATCCATAGCTACGGTGGTGGAAGATTTTTTACTTTTTTCCTCCTCAAGGGTGGTTTTTTTCTCAGTTTCCAAAATGGGAATTTGGGATAAAGTTCTAACGAAGGTTGTTTTTCCTGCTCCAAAGTGGCCGGCTACAAGGATTTTATAACTTTTAGGCTTTTCCGAGCTCTTCATTAAACCCTCCTAATATCTAAATATCGGATTGGAATACGCTTTTGTAAAAACATTTGTTGATAATGGTGAATTTATTATATGGTAAAAAGAAATAGAGTAACATAAAAGTGCGAAAATTATTGTCAAGATAATTAACTTTCGAAGATTTCGAAGGTAAGAAATCCATCGAATACTTTATAAACCTTACCTTCCAAGGTAACCTTTTCTAAATTTTCGTCAAAGTCTATGGTTAAAACTTCTCCGCCTTTGGTAATTACCTTTACAGGTTTCTTTTTCACAAAACCTTTCAGGTAGGCTATTATAGCGGCTGCGGTGGAGCCTGTTCCGCACGCCAAAGTTTCGTCCTCTACACCCCTTTCGTAGGTTCGGATTTTAATGGTATCGTCGGAGACGGTTTTTATAAAGTTGACGTTGGTTCCCGCGGGTTGGAACATTTCGTGATAACGGATTTCAGCTCCGTATTTTTTTACATCAAAATCTTCCAAATCGTCGCGGTAAACCACCACATGGGGAACGCCGGTATTCAAAAAGTGGGCTTTGAGGGTTGTATCGCTCAGGGGAATATCGAAATCCATTTTTAACCCGAAGGGCTTTGTAAGTTGAACTTTTACAACCCTACCGCCCTCCTTAATCCATGCCTCTATTACCCCCGCGAGGGTTTCAAATTTGACATGTTCCTTTTTAACAATACCTTTCTCGTAGGCGAACCTAACCGCACAGCGGGAGCCGTTTCCGCACATTTCGGCCACCGAACCGTCGCTGTTAAAGAACTGCCATTTGAAGTCGTTTTCGGGATTGTCTGGCTCCTCTATTAGGATTAGACCGTCGGCACCTACCCCGGTATGGAAAGCACAAACTTTCCTAACAAAGGTGGGTAAATCTATACCCAACTCTTGGAGCTTTTTATTAACTTTCCCGTCGCGGTTGTCTATAAGAATAAAATCGTTTCCCGCACCTTGGCATTTGGTGAATTCCATTCAACCTTATTTTAAAGGTTAACTTTCCAAGCATTATTTGGTTTTTCCCATAAAAATGCAAATACTTTTAAGGAAATAAAAATTTTTATCCATAGAGGAGGAAGATGATAGAGGAAAGGATAGACTTAGGAAGCTTCGACGAAAAATTTTTTGCCATAGTAGGAAGGGCGGATGAAAACCTAAAATTCTTTGCCGACCTATTTGGTGTCAAAGTAATAGCCCGAGGAACGGAGGTGATAGTAAAAGGGGAACCCCAAAAGGTAAAAAAATTCACCTCCTTTTTAAGGAAGATGCTAAATGAAGTCCCCAAAAGGCACCTAAACGCCTCTCAAGTTAGGGAAGAGGCTAAAAAATACCTACAGGAGGTTGACGAAGCTATCCAACCTAAGGAGGAAAAAACAAAAACCACCCCCGAAGGGGAGGAGGTTATTTTAATAACCCACCGAAAGAAGGCTATAGTTCCCAAAACCCCTTCGCAGAAAGCTTACATAAAAGCCATTAAGGAAAACGATATTGTTTTTGGGATAGGCCCCGCCGGAACGGGAAAAACCTACCTCGCTATGGCTATGGCCCTCAAATACCTAAAGGAAAATAAGATTTCCAAAATTATCCTAACCCGCCCGGCGGTTGAGGCGGGCGAAAAGTTGGGTTTCCTACCAGGAGGAATAGCGGAAAAGGTGCACCCCTACCTTACACCTCTCTACGATGCCCTTTACGACATGGTAGATTTCGATAAGGCCAACTATCTCTTGGAAAAAGGGGTAATAGAAATAGCCCCCCTCGCCTTTATGAGAGGAAGAACCTTAAACGACGCCTTCATAATCCTTGACGAGGCCCAAAACACCACCCGCGAACAGATGAAAATGTTTCTAACCCGTATAGGTTTCGGCTCCAAGGCGGTGGTAACGGGAGACGTCACCCAGATAGACCTTCCCAAAAAGAAAGAATCGGGACTGCTGGACGCAATGAAAATTTTGAGAGGCATAGAAGGAATAGGTTTTGTAGAATTCCGCAAAGAGGATGTTGTTAGACACCCTATAGTCCAAAAAATCATTCAAGCCTACGAACTATTTGAACAACAAAAGGAAGAGAAAAATAAAACCCAAGCCAAGGAAGAAGCTCAAAATTCCAATAATGGAAAATTCAAGCAAGATGCGAAAACAATGGAAGAAGCTACTGAAGAAGGTTAACCTTTTTAAACTTTCCTTTTTAGGGATAAGCCCTTTAATTCTTTCCTACCTCTTTTGGTTGCCCGATATAAACCTTCCCAAACTTTTAAGCGGTTATCTTATTTTTCTCCTCGGTTTGGTCTTAGCTCAAAAATATAAACCCTTTAAAGACCTTTTAGAGGACAATAGAAAACTTCTTATAACCACCGTTGGGTTGTTGTTGTTAACCTTGGCCGAAACGGCGAGAAAATTAAATTGGTTCCATATAGACCATCTGAGGAGTGCCTACTATTTGCTGTTTTTGGGCTCGATAATAGGCGTTTTGGCAAAGGCCTTTTTAAGAAACAGCGGAATAAAGTGGGTTATCGGTTCGGTTGCATTGGCGGTGTTGATAGCTTCAAAAAATATTTTTGTTTTTGTCGGGTTTCTTTTGGCTAATTTGATTTCCGCCGATATTTACAACCGTTATAGAAATACCCTGTCGGAAATTTTTGCCGTAGCCCTCGGAAATGCGATATTTACCGTATTGCTTATAGCCAACCAACTTTTAATAGACCCTTCCCTTGTTTGGGAATATTTAATTGTTTATCCCATATCGGTAATAACGGAAGTTTTTATCCTTTTTGGGTTGCGAAATCTCTTAGACCTAATCCCCTTTATGTATAGCGATGAAAAACTCCGTAATGTGGCAAATTTATCCAATCCCCTTTTGGAGGAGATGCTAATAAAAGCCCCCGGCACTTACCACCATTCGGTTATGGTTTCCCTCCTTTCGGAGGCTGTGGCCAAAAAGGTGGGGGCCGACCCTCTGCTGGTAAAAATAGGGGCAATGTTCCACGATATAGGTAAGTTGGTAAACCCCTCCTACTTCATAGAGAACACCAACGGGGCCAATCCCCACGATAAGCTAAGCCCCGAAATTAGCGCCTCCATTATAAAAAGCCACGTTTCCGAAGGCTTGGCCTTAGCAAAAAAATACAACCTACCTAAGGAGATAGAACCTTTTATTCCCGAACATCAGGGGACTAAGTTAATTAAATACTTCTACATAAAAGCCAAAGAAAAGAACCCCAACGTGGATATATCAAAATTCCGCTACGACGGCCCTATCCCCCAAAGCAAAGAGACCGCTATAGTTATGATAGTGGATACCGTCGAGGCTATGGTTCGTTCCCTTAAAAACCCTACTCCCGAAGAGGTCAAAAAACTTATATCCTCGGCGGTGGAAAGGTTAAAAGAAGAACATCAACTGGACGACAGCGGTTTAACCGAAGAGGATTTGGAAAAAATAAAAAAATCCCTTTCGGAGTTAATTCTTTCCTATTACCACGAAAGGATTAAATACCCCGAAGAAAAGGTTTCTAAATAACTTTTTCCTTTTTGGAATTCCTATTTAATCCCCTTTAAAAGTTCTAATAAGATGGAACCGAACATTGGTAGAACCAAAATCTTAACAATCCACGGTTGGGCTTTTTGTGAAGAGGTTTTTAAAGACCTTCCGAGGGAATATTCTATCCACCATTACCGTTTGGAATATTTACCCACCTTAAAGGAGGAAGCTCTAAACCTCCTTCCTTTAATAGATGAAAACACAATTCTGGTCGGTTGGTCGGCAGGTGCCAGCGTTGCCCTTTTGACGGCTTACCTATCTAATAAAAAACCCAAAGGGTTATTGTTAATAGGGGCAACCTCCCACTTTGGACGGGCTTGGAAAAAAAGCTACATAGATAGGTTTTTTAAAGATTTGGAAACCAACTTTGAGGGAAAAATAAAAGAATTTCGAACCACCGTATGGGGAAAACCAATATGCCAAAACCTTACCTTGGAAAAAGAAAAAACAATAAACTTCTTAAGGAGTTTTGTAGAAACCGACCTATCGAAGGTTGTGGAAGAACTTAAAGTTCCCACAATCCTTTTACAGGGCAAGAAGGATATTATCGTTCCCCCTAAGGAGGCCAAAAAACTGAAAAGCCTCAATCCGAATTTTGAAATTTTTTATTACGACGGAGGGCATTTTCCTAAAGAGTTTAAACCTTCCGATTGGAAAAAGTTTCTACAAAAGTTGGAAGGAAGGAAAAGTTAATCAATCCCTTTTAAGGAGGTTTATCATTTCCTTGACCGCCCTTTCAAAACCTATAAGCACGGCGTTGGCTACTATGGAGTGGCCTATGTTCAGCTCTTCTATTTCCTCAATTTGAACTATCTCCTTGACATTGTGGTAGGTTAGGCCGTGGCCGGCGTAAACCCTTAGGCCCAAGTTTTTGGCAAAGCGGGCGGCAAATTTTAGGCGTGCCAATTCCTCTTTAACTTTTTCCCAATCGAAAGCGTTCCAAGCTTCGGCGTAGGGGCCTGTGTGGAGTTCTACAGCGTCGGCACCGATGCGGGCGGCCGCTTTAATCTGCTCGGCATCGGCATCGATAAACAGCGAAACCTCTATACCCGCCTCTTTGAAGGGTTTTATATATTCGGCCAGAAATTTTTCCTGACCTACAACGTCCAGACCGCCCTCGGTGGTTATCTCTTCTCTTTTTTCGGGCACCAAGGTTATGCGGTTGGGGCGGTAGGTTAGGGCTATATTTTTCATTTCTTCGGTGGCGGCCATTTCGAGGTTTATGGGAATGTGGATAGTTTCCTTTAACCTTCTCAGGTCGTTTTCGTTTACGTGCCTGCGGTCTTCCCTTACGTGCAGGGTTATCTGGTCGGCACCCGCCATTTGTGCCAAAATAGCGGCGTAAACGGGGTCGGGTTCAAAGGTTCGGCGGGCGTTTCTAACGGTGGCAACGTGGTCGATGTTAACTCCCAAACGCATGCGCATAAAAAGAAAAGATAGGAGCAAAGACTATAACTTAAGCTTTCCTTTAAATTGTCTTTCCAACTCCCGACGCATAGCCTTTTCCCTAAGTTCCCGCCTTTGGTCGGCCTTTTTCTTACCGCGGGCTACGGCGATTTCAACTTTGACTTTACCGTTTTTGAAATAAAGAGAGAGCGGTATTATGGTTAAACCCTTTTGTTCCACTTTACCCGCCAGCCGTTGGATTTCCCTTTTGTGCAGAAGTAATTTCCTGGTGCGGGTTGGGTCTATCTTGCTCATTGTGTTGTGCCTGTAGGGCGGAATGTAGAGGTTCAAAAGCCACGCTTCACCATTTTGTATTCGAACAAAGCTATCGCGAAAAGATACGTTGGGATTTTCCCTTAAGGCCTTAACTTCGGGGCCCAATAGAACTATTCCCGCCTCGTATTTTTCCAAAATCTCATAATCCCGCGGGGCGGTTTTGTTTTTGGCTATTATTTTTATTCCACCTTGTTTGGAGCTCATCTCTTCCTAATTTAAGGGATTTTTCAACATTAACTATTAATGGCTTCTTGGAAAATTTTGATTGGTGTAGGGGTTCCTTTGGTCGGTTTTCCCCTCAATGTTTACGAACAGGCCCTTTGGGCCCAAGCCTGCCAAGAGATAACCAACGAAACGGAAATAGTTTCGGTTGTTCAAACAAATACTTTAAAAGTCCTTCAGGAGGACGTTCTTAAAAACCTAAACCTAATAGTGGACAGATATTGGCAACAACTTCAAATGGACGACCTAATAAACCAGGTGGTGGACGATGTTATTAAACGCTACAGGGAAAACACTTCGGTATGGGAACGGGTTAAAGCCGGCCTCATTCCTTCCGATGCTAAGGAGCTCGCCCAAAGAATAGCCCGAGATGTTTTTAACGACCCCCGAATAAAGAGCCGTCTAAACCAACTTGCCTATTACATTTCCCAAGATATAGCCCAACGAATTCAACATAGTCTTAGCAAAATTCAAACCCAAATAACCCAATGTTTGAACTTTGCCCTTGAAAATAGAATACCGCCCGTAATATCGGCTATAGCTCGGAAGGATTTGGAATATTCCTTAAACAACAATTTGAAAACTGTTCAAGTAGAAGCCCCCACCGTTTTGCCAACCGGGACTATGGCGGGCGCGGCTTTAATTTTACTCCGCAAGCGTATAACCGACCTGGTGGTTAGGCGAATTTCTGCGGGGTTGACCGAAAGAATAGCCGCCTCCCTCGCCAAAAGGGTGGTTGCCCGCCTTATACCGATTATTGGAATTGCTCTAACCGCTTGGGATGCTTACCACTTGGCCAAAGGGGACGAATTTTTTAACGGTTTGGAAAAAGCTTTAAAAAGCCCCGAAGTAAAGGAGAAATTCCGCCAAGAAATTGTAAAAACCCTAAGGGAAGACCTATCCCAATCTTTGGACAGCCTTGCCAACGAAATAGCTAAAACCACTTTCCTAACTTACGAAGCCCTTTTAAAACAATACCAAGCCTACGCCCAAATAGTGGAACAAGACCCCGCCTTAAACCAAGCCCTCCAAAGGTTAACCGTAGAGGGAAAAATAGACGAAGCAAACAAACTTTTGGATTTAGCTTTAACCCTAAAAAGGTTGGGTATCTATTCCCAACTGCACAATTATTTAAATTCTCCCCAAAGGCTGGAGCTTATATTAAAAGTCCTTCCCGAGGGTTATCCCATATTGGAATATACCCACTCGTTGGACGCTCTATATCAATGGGCCCAACTGGTGGATGGAAATAAGAGAAAAATCCAACAGGTGGTAGATTGGGAGCTTTATAAATATGTAAAGGCTTCGGAGCTAAACAAACAAACTTTGGATTATTTACTTCAGTTTTCCAACGGTGAGGTTGTAAAGCTTATATTGACAACCCTATCACCCGAAGAGTTAAAAACCCTAACCCAAATTAAACCCGCTTTGGTTGAGGAATTTACATCCAAATATGCATCCCGAGGTTTAACCTGTTTGGTCTTCTATACCCAAATAAACCCCCAATTGGGAAAGGAATTTTTAGAACTCTCTTTGGAAGAACCCAACTTACTAAAAACCTTATGCAGCGAAAAGGTTAAACAACTGGTAAAGGAAAACCCTTCCTATTTCGACCAAATTAAGGAGCTTTTATTAAACGGTTCAACATTGGTAGGGAAACTAAAAACCTTCCTCCTAATGGTGTCTGGGCAAATTTCGCCCGAAGTTTATAAAGCTTTTTACCCATCATGGTTTTATGGTTTGATAACTATCGTTGGTCTGGTAGCTTTAACCGTCCTCTGGAAGGTTGGAAAACTTATTTATCCTCTATTGAATTGGAAAAGAAAACCTAAAGAGGGTGAAGAAAGACAATAACCTTCCTTTAGTTAGCTTTTTCCTTACCCCATAATAATCCTTTCTATGAAACTTTCTAAAACCCTTTTGGTAGGTCTGGCTCTTTTTGGCGGGTTAACCTTTGCCCAAGGTGGTCAAGCCACAACTCCCGACGGGCACAAGGTTTCCGTAGGTGTTAACGTTGTCGCAAAGGCCGAAAAGACCGAAAAGAAAGTAGAAATTAACGCTCCCCAAGTTTTAACCCCCGTTTTAGCCCAAGCTCAAAAAGAGCTTCACGCAATAATACAAAAGGTTTCCCCCTCGGTGGTAGCTATATTTGCCACCAAAGAGATTAAAGTTCAATCCTTGCCCCCCGGGTGGGAAGAGTTTCAGCAGTTAATACCCCCTGCGTTGAGACCCTATTTTCAGTTTCCCTTCCAAGGACAACCTAAAGTAAAAAAAGAAAAATCCCTAGGAAGCGGATTTATATTCAAAGTGGACGATAAATGGGTTTACATACTTACCAACAACCACGTTATTAGCAAGGCCAAAAGGATAGTGGTAAAGGTTGGTAGATTAAAAGAAGTTCCCGCCCAAGTTGTAGGGGCAGACCCCCAAACCGATATAGCGGTGATAAAAGTTCCCAAAGACCAAGTTCCCAACGCCGACAAAAGGGTGGTTAAATTGGGAGATTCCTCCAAGGTAAGGGTAGGCGACCTTGTGGTGGCCATAGGTAACCCCTTCGGATTGGAGAACACCGCAACCTTCGGTATAGTTTCTGCTTTACACCGCCGCATAGGGTTAGACCAATATGAAAACTTTATTCAAACCCAAGCCCCTATTAATCCCGGAAATAGCGGCGGGCCTCTGGTAAATATCAACGCCGAGGTTGTCGGTATAAATACCGCAATAATAGCCAACGCCCAAGGCTTGGGTTTTGCAATACCGATTAACTTGGCCAAATGGGTGGCCCAGCAACTTATTGAGCACGGAAAAGTTGTAAGAGGTTGGTTGGGAGTCGTTATTCAAGAGCTTACCCCGCCCGTTGCCCAAGCCCTTAACATAGACCACGGTGTAATAGTGTTGAAAGTTCTTCCCGGCAGCCCCGCCCAACAGGCCGGCCTTCAACCGGGTGATATTATTTTGGCAATAAATGGAAAACCAATAACCGACGCAACCCAACTGCAGTTTGAAATAATGAAAACTCCGCCCGGTAAGGAAGTTAAATTAACCGTCCTTAGGGGGGATAAGAAATTAGAAATTCCCGTAAAGGTGGGAGAACAACCTTCCCCCCAAGAGTTGAGCGAACAACAGGAAATTTATTACAACCTCGGTTTGGTATTAAGAAATCCGACCAAGGATGATTTGGCCCAATATAATGCTCCCTACGGTGTTATAGTGGCCAATGTTTACCCCGGTTCACCCGCCGCTGCGGCCGGTGTAAAACCCGGAATGCTTATAATGAGGGTAAACAATATACCTATCCACTCGGTGGGCGAATTCCGTGAAATAGTTTCCAAGCTGGCCAAACAGCACCGCCCCATAGTCCTCTTTGTAAAAGACACCCGCGGAAACTTCGGAATTATCACCCTTGAGGATTACTAATTTCTAATAGAAACCATACCTTTTTAGTTCTTACTTTTTATATTTTCATAGTTTGCTTTCTGTTTGAAAATCCCCCCGAGGGGGAGCATACTAAATAAGTATGTATTCCCAAACCGAACAGGAATTTTTGAAAAAATACCTAAAAAAGATTTCCAAAATCCCATTGCTTTCCCCCCAAGAGGAAAAAGAACTGGCCAAGAGGGCTAAGGAGGGAGATAAAGAGGCATTAAAAAAATTGGTGGAATCCAATCTAAGGTTTGTGGTTTCCATAGCCAGGCAATATATGGGTTATGGAGTTCCTTTAACGGAGTTAATATCGGCGGGAAACTTGGGACTTTTGGAGGCGGCTAAAAGATTTGACCCCGATAAGGGGGTTAAATTTATATCTTACGCCGTTTGGTGGATAAGACAGGCCATAATGCAGGCCATAGCCCAACAAACGGGGGCGGTTAAACTACCCGTTAAACACCTCAACTTGGTAAATAGAATTTCCCATGTTTACGCCGAACTACTTAAGGAGCTGGGGGAAGAACCCCCTCCCGACGTGATAGCGGAAAAATTAAACCGTGAGTTGGTAGAAAGAGATTTGGAAAAGAAACTCGGACGCAAACCCACCGAAGAGGAAATTAAAAAAGAGCTGGAAAGAAGAAAGAAAAAAGGCGAATACATAAGCCCCGATGAGATAGCGGAAATAATGTCGCTAACCAAACAGGCCCTATCTTTGGACACCCCCATCGGCGACGAGGAGGACACCCACTTTATTGACTTCCTTTCCTTCCACGGAACCGAAGATGTTGAGAGAAAAATAATCGAAGACAGCCTTAAAAAGGAAATTAGAAAATTGTTAGAACAACTTCCCGAAAAGGAAAGAAAGGTTATCGAACTCCGCTTTGGATTGACGGGCGAAGAACCAAAAACCCTCAGGGAGATAGGGGAAATTCTCGGAATTTCCCGCGAAAGAACCAGACAATTGGAAAATAGAGCCCTCAGAAGGTTGCGTCAATTGGCCATGAAACGCCACCTTAAAGAATACCTTTCTTAATTTCCCTTTGTCCCATTCGGGTAATTAACACTTATATAAACTACCGCAATCGGCTTTTTATCTTTATACCCCACTATGGTATAGACAACTTCTCCCTTTAGAGGTTCTTGTTCCATATAGGTAAACCCTTCGGTGGTTGAAACTTTTTTATTCCCGCGGTAGATAACCGAATAGTCCACTTTTCGGGGGAAATCCCAATATAAAACCACTATGCCTTGGTCGCCAATAAAATAACCGCCCTTGCCGAGGGGTAAATTTTTAAAACTTTGTAGGGATTGGCTTGTTAAAACTTCCTGTGAAGGGGAAATTTTTGATTGGTTTCCTTCGGCTGTAGTTGGTGTCATCGTTGTAGATTCGGGGGAAGTAGGTGGAGGAACGGGCGGCATCTTTTTACCGCAGGAGCTCAAAACTAATCCTATGACCAACAGAGGATAAAACCTTCTTAAACCGTCCATTAAACGGTTTTTATACTCTTAACTACGGTGGAAGAAAAAATAACAAAAAACCTTTTGGAGGCTTTAGAAAAAGAGCCTCTATATTTAGCCTACCGTTTGGTGGAAGAAGGAAAAATAGACCCTTGGGATGTGGATATAGAACTTCTCCTAAAAACCTATTTGGAAGAAATAAAAAAAATAGAGCTCCAAGACCTGCGGGTTCCGGCGAGGGTTATAGCCTTCGCAACCTACTTATTAAAAAAACAATTGGAGTTATTTTTTCCCAATCCACCCAAAAAGAGGAAGAAAAGGAAATTAACCCTTAAGGAAATAGCCGACGAATTTAAAAAACTTCCCACCGAGGAATTGGTTGAACAGACCATTAAGAGGGTTAGAAAAATAAAGAGAACTACCAAGGGAACAAGAGAAAAAAAGAAAATCCAACAAGAGGAAAAACCTCCCCTTCACCGTGCAAAGTTGGAGGAGGTTTTACAACAACTTTTAGAGTTAATAGAAAGGCTCCAACCGAGGCAAAAAATAAGCTTTTACCAAATAGCGGGCAAAAACGATTACGTGGCCAAACTGTGGGGACTATTAAACCTTTCCTTCGAAGGGAAAATAGAGCTGGAACAACCTTCCGAGGGAGATATTTATTTTTTCAAACCTTAAAGGGTTTAGCTTTTTAAAACCTTGGTCGGTGTAAACCTTTGCTTAACCTTAGTTATTTAATAAAACCGCTGGCCGCTTGTCGGCGCTAAAATACTTTATATTTATACTTGTAAAGAGTTTAACAATAAAAGTGTAAAGGAGGAGAAGATGCTAATAAGAAAGGAACACGCAATAGCTTTGCTGGACCTAATAGGCCACGAAAGAAAAAAAACCGGAACCTATTACACAATAACCCCCGAAAGGGAAGAAGTATTCCAAGAGTTGGAATTTCAAAACCTCGCCGAATTGTATAACCCCCTCCAATACGGGCTAACCTATTGGGGTAGGGCATTGGTGACCATCTTGGAAGAAATGATAGAAAAAGGCCTAATCCCCCACCCCGAACACTGGAACGACGAATTCCGCTGGTTGGGAACCGAAGTAATCACTATGATTGACGACGCAATTCAAAACAACGACCTACCCGGCCCCCTAACCGAAAAGGCTTTGGAAGAAAGGGGCTTTATAGAAGTTAAAAAAGAGGAGAAAAAGGGCGAATTCAAAGTTGTTAACCAGTATGCAAAAGATATTCACTCCATATTTAAAAACGCAACACCCCGTTTAGAAATATCCAAGGAGTTGGCCGAATACATAGCCCAAACACCCACCGGCCCCGCCGAAACCGGACGCCTACCCGAAGGTGGAAGGTATCCCGAATTACTCGAATCTATGAGATTGATAGCCTTCTCCGTGCCCAACTCCGACGTGTATGCCTTCACAGGATTGGGTAAAGCGGTTAAGGAAGCGTTGCAATACATAGCCCCCAGCCTACCCGTGCTAATAAGCGAGGACATTCTCTATTCGCTAATAAAAATCCTCGACGAGGGTTTCGATAAACTAACCGATACCGAAAAAGAGACCCTATGGGAACTAGGATTGGTTGACGAAGAAGGAAACCTCTATCCCGGCGGGGAAAAACTAATAGAAGTTTACCGTCTATGGAAGGATAAAGAATTCCCCGAAGTGAAAACCTTTAACATAGAAACCCTCGAGGCGGAGCTTCTAAAAACCATAGACTACATTTGGAAGGAAGAATATACCAAGAACCCCGAAATAGTTCCCACCGTAGACCAAATAGTTCACTTCCTATTGGAAAAACCGCTAAAAGAATACAAACACGTTGTTGAATACTACGGAAGAAAACTAAACCAAGCCTTCAACTACAAGAAAAAAGAAGAAATCAAAAAGAAATTTGCCGAAGTTAAAACCGTAGAAGAACTATTCAAAAGCTTCTACGAAAAAGGAAACGAATGGTATGAAAAACTCTACGACGTTGTTCAGGAAGCCCTCTATACTTTGGAAGCTTTCAACCTAATAACCACCGAAGAGCATAAAGACCAAAAAGTTCACAAGCTAACCGAGCACGGTCAGAAAGTGCTCGAAGATATGAAGCAAAGGGGCTTCAGAGAAATCCTATCTACCGCGGTAAAGGCTATTACTATCACCAACAGAGAAATATCCGCTCCCAACTTGGATTGGTATCAAAAGGCCGAAGAAGAAAAATTGGTAGGTGCAGGCGAGCCCACCGTTAGCGGAAAACTTTACGCCGATTTGGCCTATAACATTAGAAGGTTGCCCCACATTACCCGCTTTGAACTAACCGTATTGCACAAGATACCCGCAAGGGGCTTCTTCCTAAAAGACGTATACGCCCAGTTTGACGAAACTTGGAAAGAGGAAGTTACCTATGCCCTAAACAAATTGGAAGCCCGCGGATACCTCAATATTCTCCAAAACGAAGCGGTAGTTCTAACCGAAGCGGGAGAACTAATTAAGAGAGCATTGGCCGGTGTTCCCGAAGGAGTGGCCCAACCCCTAACACCTATAGCGGTTAGAATTCTCGAAGCACTAAGAAAAGTCGGAAACCTCTACGTTAAAGAGCAAAGGGTTAGAATCTTGCCCAAAAACATCGAAGAAGCCCTAAGACTAACCGGCTTGGATAAGAAAACTTTTGACAAGGAATTGGTAGTTCTCCGTGTAGCCGGCCTAATAGGTAAAACCTCCATTAACGAAGCCGGTCTGTTGGTTCTAAAAGCCTTAGAACTTCTCAACCAATAATTTCCCTTTCTCTATCAAACCTTCTTTTAACTTTATTTTTTGTTTATGGCCCAAACTCCTCCCCGTGCTTTTTGGGAAATAAACCTACCCGCCATAGCGAGGAATGTAAAAACCATTAAAGAACATTCAAAAAAAGACCTAATCGCCGTAATAAAAGCCAACGCCTACGGCCACGGTGCTATCGCGGTAGCCAAATTTCTTGAACCTCTTGAGGAAATAAAATTTTTTGCCGTTTCTTGTGTAGAGGAAGGTATTCAACTCCGTCAAGAGGGCATAAAAAAACCTATCCTTCTTTTGTCGGGTTTTTTCGAAGAGGAACTTAGCGAGGTTAAACATTTTCATTTAACCCCGGTTGTTAGCGATAAAAAACAACTAAGGTTGGTATTAAAAAATAAAATTCCCTACCACCTAAATATAGATACGGGCATGGGGAGGTTGGGCTTTTTAAAACCTCCCTACGGACTTCTAAAAATTTTTCCACCCCGGGGGGTTATGACCCATTTTCCCAACGCCGACGGAGACCCTATAAAAACAAAACACCAAATAAGGGTTTTTAAAAAACTTATAAGACCTTTAAAGGTCAAATTTATCCATCTACAAAACACCGCGGGGTTGGTCTATTCGGTTCCCTACGCAAACTTGGTTAGGGTGGGATTGGGCCTTTATGGGGAAAAACCAACGGAAAACCTACCCCTGGAATTATTCTTTCCTTCCACCATAAAAGCCAGAATATTGGAAGTTAGAAAACTACCCAAGGGAAGTTGTATATCCTACGGTTGCCGTTATAGGTTGAAAAAAACTTCCTATGTAGGTGTTATATCCTTCGGATACGCCGACGGGTTGGACAGAAAACTTTTTAACAGCCTTAGGGTTTTTTATCGAGGAAAAACCTACCCTGTGGTGGGAAACATTACTATGGATTTGACGGCGGTAAATTTTGGAAAAACTAAACCCAATGTTGGTGAATATGTAGAAATAATCAACCCTCGGCAGAAATTTTCCGATTTGGCAAAACTTCTTTCTTCAATTCCCTACGAGATTATGACCCGCATAGGGAACCGAGTAAAAAGAACCTACAGAGGTTAATTTAAAATCCTCCTTTATGTGTTTGGCTATACCTTCCCGTGTTGTGGAAATAGACGAAGTAAGCAAAACCGCCGTGGTGGAAACTTTTGGCGTCCGCAGAAAGGTTTCCACCATGCTTTTAAACGAACCCCTAAAGGTGGGCGATTATGTTTTAGTCCACGTGGGGTTTGCTATGGAAAAAATAGATGAAGAAGAGGCCAAAAAAAGCCTCGAACTGTTTAAGCAGCTCTTTCCCGAAGAGTTGGAAGAAGAAGTTAATCAACCCTCGGAAGAAAATAACAAAAACTGAGGTTAACAATGTTAGGAAATGAAAATTCCCCCATAGCCGTTTTAGGAGTTGGTAATGTATTACTCTCCGACGAAGGTTTCGGTGTAAGGGTTGTTCAACACCTAATGAAGTGGTACGATTTCGACCCCCAAATAAGGTTAATCGACGGGGGAACCCTGGGGTGGGATTTATTAAATTTCCTCCAAGGGGTGGAAAAATTAATAGTGGTTGATGCCATAGATGCCAAAGCGGTGCCGGGAACCTTCTTTGTTCTAAAAAACGAAGAGGTTAAAAAATACTTCAAAAGAAAAGTCTCGGGTCACGAGGCGGGTATTCAAGAGGTTTTGGCCTGGTTCGACATAATGGGAAAACCCATAAATGAAATTACCGTTGTCGGAGTTCAACCCCAATCGTTGGATACGGGGCTAAGGCTTACACCGCTGATAGAAAAAATCGTTCCCAAGGCTGTAGATGCGGTATTAAATCAACTTTCCCAATGGGGAGTAAAAGCAATAAAGAGAACCGAACCGAGGGAGTTGGGAATTTGGGAAATCTCCTAAAAAAGGATTCCAAATATTGGAACGACTGGCGTTGGCAATTAAAAAATAGAATAAAAACCCCCCAGGGGTTAAAAAAATATTTCAAAAACCTAACCGAGGACGAGGAAAAAGGACTAAAACTAACCGCTGAAGAGTTTCCTATAGCAGTAACTCCCTACTACCTTTCTCTCGCCGACCCTTATAACCCCGAATGTCCTATTAGAAAGCAGGTAGTCCCCCGCTATAGCGAAATAGACCCTAAAATACAAATTTCCTGCGACCCCAACGCCCTCGAAGAGGAGGGAGAAATTCCCCATCTTACCCACCGCTACCCCGACCGAGTTCTAATTACCCTGACCACAATGTGCCCCGTTTACTGCCGCCACTGTATGAGGAAAAGAAAGGTAGGAAAACCCGAAAGGGCGATAACCGAAGAGGAATTTAAACCAATTTGGGACTATATAAAAAAACAAAACCAAATTAGGGAAGTTCTAATAAGCGGTGGCGACCCTTTGGTGCTATCCAACGAGAAACTTTTCCACTACATTCGGCAGTTAAAAAAAATAGACCACATTGAGGTTATAAGAATAGGCACCCGCACGCCCGTTATATTGCCCCAAAGGTTTTATGACGACGAACTTCTAAGGTTCTTGGAAGAAATATCCCCCGTTTGGATAGTTACCCACTTTAACCACCCCAAGGAAATAACCGAAGAAGTTTCCTTAGCGGTCAAAAATATAAGAAAGACCGCAAACCCCGTTTTGAACCAAACAGTTCTTTTAAAGGGAATAAACGACAATCCCCAAACGATGGAAGAGCTTTTTAGAGGATTAATCCGTATAGGGGTTAAACCTTACTATCTATTTCACTGCGACCCTATTTATGGGGTGGTTCACTTTAGAACACCTATAGAGGTAGGTTTAAAGATAATGTCCCACCTTAGGGGTCGTGTTAGTGGTTTAGCCCAACCTATTTATGCCTTAGATTTACCCCACGGCAAAGGTAAGGTTGTTTTATCGCCCCAATATTTGGTTAAAAAAGAAGGTCGCAAACACTACTTTAGAAACTACGAAGGTGAAATAGTGGAATACGAATTTTAAAAAGTCAAAAAAACCAAAATAAGGTCGTTTATAAATCTTCGATGTTGCCCTTTATACTTTTGGGAGCCGCTTTGGTAGCCGGCGGTGTGGGTGTAGCCGCCGCCGCCGACGGTATTTCCAACATTAAAAAGGCTAAAGAAACCGTCGAAAGAGCCCAAAGAAAATACAACCGTAAAAAGGAAGAGGTAGAAAACCAACTAAAGGTGGTCAACGAAACCCTTTCCCAACTAGGGGAACTTTATTCCGAAATCTACACCAAGGAATTTAAGGAATTGGTTAACTTCCTAAAAAAGTTGGGTTCCGAGCTGGAAATTAAAGACCTTCCAGCGGAATTTAACTATTGGCAGCAAGAGCTTCCTAACTTAGAAAACAGCATAAATGTGTTTGAAAAGGCTATAGAGGGGGCTGTTAAGGGGGTTGTAAAAGGAGGTGTTACTGCCGTTTTAACCCATGCGGCCGTTACAGGTTTGGCCATCCAAATAGGAACGGCCTCCACGGGAACGGCATTAGCTTCCTTAAGCGGTGCCGCTTTGGAAAACGCTTTGCTTGCTTGGTTCGGAGGCGGTTCTTTGGCCGCGGGCGGTTTAGGAATGGCAGGCGGGGCCTTTGTTTTAGGCGGCATAGTAGCGGGGCCCGCCCTATTGATAGGGGGCATTACCCTTTCCAAAAAAGGTGAAGAAGCCCTAACCCAAGCCAAAGAGTTTGAACAAAAGGTAGAAAGGGAAATAGCCAAACTGACCATTTTTGAGAAAAACCTCAAGTTGGTAGGGGAAAAAGCCAGAGAAGAAATTTCCATTCTCAAAGAATTGCGTAAACGTTTCCTAGACCGTTTTGGTATTACCACAGTTCTTTATTACACCCACCGCTTTACCGGCTTCTTTGAAGAAAAATTCCACAAAAACCTCCAAATAACCCTTATGTTGGGCAAAACCATTAGGGAAATAACCAAAACCCCTTGGGTGGAAAATACCGAAACCTTCGAACCCAACAAGGAAAAGTTAAAACTCCTTGAAAGGGCTGAACAGCTTATTTAAAACCTCAGTAAGGTTTTACCGTCAAATCTTTCCTTTTTTGGACGTTCAATATTTTAAGAAATGCTCAAGAAGGAAAAAATTTTGGAACCCAAGGTGGTGGATAATATGGACAAGCTACTTCCTTTGGGAGTTTTTTTAAAAAAGAAAACACCTTTGCCCGTTCCAATTATTGACCCAACCGCAATAGTGGAAGAAATATTTGACTGGTTAAGGGAAAAAGAAAAACACAAAACCCTAAGAAAGGCTATAGATGCCCAAAGGGAAACCCTCAAAAAGGCTTTGGAAGAATATTCCAAAAACTTCGATAGGGTTTTGGACGAAAGAACCGCCCAAAGACAGCAAGCCCTTGAAAAAATCTTTCAAGTCATAGATAAAGCCCTTGAAAAAGAAGACCCCCAAATGTTGGCCGTTGCCCTTAACGCTTTGGTTGAGTTGGATAAAAACCCTATTATTTCCGAAGAAGACTATAAAGCCCTTTTAGGGGAAGTTATGGAAAAACTCACGGGAATTTCTCAAGAATATACCTCCGGCAGTTATTTAAAAAATCTTCCCAAAAAGATAGTTTGGTAGTCGACCCCTAAAGAATTGTTCCTTCCACGATAAAAATGTCGCTGGATGCCCTCCATTTCAACGGAGGAAAGCGACCTAAGGAGAAAGAGAGACTTGCAAACTCCAAAAGTTTGGTTTTTCGTTATGTATTCGTTTATATTCCCCTTCTACTGCCTGAGCTAAATCGATTAAAGAAGCCACTTGAAAACCTTCTTCTTTAAGAATTTGGAGAAAACCTCATAGGGGAGAGAGGGGTATAAGTTCTTGGCCATAAGCAGTATTTTTAAAACAGGTAGTCTACCCTTGGCTATTTCTAAGCCAAATCTTCCTAAAGTTTGGTCAACAGTTTTCACTAATAACTTCGGTTTTGTTTAACGAATTAAAACCTGATAAGTTAATAGTAATAGGAACCCCACAAAGTATATGGGCAGAATTATCGAAAATTAATCCTGAATTACTAGAAAGTGGGGAAGTTTATGAGAGAATATGGGAAGAAACCTGGGAAGATAAATCTGTAGTAAAAAAGGAAACACTGAAAGAGTGGGAAACGAACCTAAAAGAAAAATTAAATACTCAGATCTCCTTAAATTTAGTGGACAATGACGCTATAGATTCTATTGTTGAAATCCTTTATAAAGAACTTCCAGAAAAGGTTAAAGAGGTATATTTAGATATTACTCACGCTTTTAGGCATTTTCCACTAATAGCAGCCTTTGCTTTACCAGCTTTAAAGTATATTAAAGCCTTTGAAAAATTAACTCTTATATATGGAAAATTAGCTAAACCACCTGAAAAATCTCCCGTTATCTTCTTAGACAATACCTTTCATAGGTTGGAAAGTTGTAGATGCCCTGAAGATTGTGAGGAAATTTTAAAAATTTTAGACGAAATTATCGAGAAATACATATTTCCAGAAGAATTTTATAAAGATGAGAGTAAGTCAATATTAGGTGGTTGTAACAATACTGCGGAAACTTAGCCCCATCAAGGTGTTAAAATCAAAACTCCATTTTTTATATTTCTTATCCCTCTCCGACAATCCCTTTTTTACGGCATCCCTGTGTTGAACCCTTAAAAAGACTTTAAGGAAAAAAATTTAAAATAAAACCTTTTTAGGATGTCTAAATCTTCGACCAAAAAGGGGAAGGTGGTAATTTTAGGCTCCGGCCCCAACCGTATAGGCCAAGGTATTGAATTCGACTATGCCTGTGTTCACGCCATTTGGGGACTGCAATCCGAAGGCTACGAAACTATAATGGTCAACTGCAACCCCGAAACCGTTTCCACCGACTACGACACCGCCGACAAACTCTACTTTGAACCGATTGTTTACGAACACGTTTTGGATATTGTAGAAAAGGAAAAGCCCTTGGGGGTTTTTGTTCAATTTGGAGGTCAAACCCCTCTAAAGTTAGCCCTCCCCTTACAAAAGGCCGGGGTTCCAATATTGGGAACCTCCCCCGAAAGTATAGATAAAGCCGAAGACAGGGAACTTTTTAGAAAGCTTCTTTTAGATTTAGGACTAAAACAACCCCCCAGCGGAGTGGCAACTTCCTTAGAAGAAGCTTTAGAAGTAGCGGAAAAAATAGGCTATCCCGTATTGGTTAGACCTTCCTACGTTTTGGGCGGTCGGGCTATGCGTATAGTCTACGACCCCGAGGAACTTAAAGAATGGATTAAAGAGGCGGTAGAGGTCTCCAACGACCGCCCTATCCTCATAGACAAATATTTGGAAAATTCCATAGAACTGGACGTTGATGCTGTGGCCGACGGTGAAGATGTATTAATAGGTGCGGTTATGGAGCACATCGAAGAAGCGGGCGTTCACTCGGGGGACAGTGCGGCCGCCATACCCACCTACACTTTGGATAAAGAAACAGTTGAACGGGTTAAAGATTATGTAAGAAAGTTGGCATTAGCTCTCGATGTTAAAGGTTTAATAAACATTCAATTTGCCATAAAAGACGGTGAAATCTATGTGTTGGAGGTTAATCCGAGGTCTTCGCGAAGTGTCCCCTACGTCAGTAAATCAGTAGGCTATCCTTTGGCACAGTTGGCGGCAAAAATTGGTGTTGGTAAAAAATTACGCCAATTGGTTCCCGAAGTTTTTAAACGCCTAGAGGAAGGCGATGTTCACTATGCCAGCGACTTTTTGCCCAAAAATTTCCCCTTCTGGACGGTTAAGGAGGTTGTATTTCCCTGGGATAGGTTTCCCGAAGAAGACCCCGTTTTGGGCCCCGAAATGAAATCCACCGGGGAGGTAATGGGAATAGACAAAACCTTCGGTTTGGCCTATTACAAAGCCCAATTGGCGGCGGGAATGAGACTTCCCACCGAAGGTAAAGTATTCCTTTCGGTGGCCGATAAAGATAAACCCCGTCTGTTGGAAATAGCAAAAGAGTTCCAAAGGTTGGGTTTTAAAATCCTCGCAACCCGAGGAACCCATAAATTCCTAAAGGAGCACGGTATAGAAAGCGAAATGGTTCTTAAATACTCCGAAGGGAGACCCAATATAGTTGACCTAATCCTAAACAAGGAAGTCCACTTAATAATTAATACCCCTTCGGGAAAGAGGGAAAGGAGCGACGCCTACTATATCCGTAGGGCGGCCGTTCAGGAGAAAATCCCTTACTACACTACCCTAAGGGCGGCCCAAGCTGTGTTGGAGGCTATAAAGGATTTCAAAAAAGCGGGCGGAAAGCTGGAAGTTTACGCTCTGCAAGATATATTTTCCCAAATACACACTTAAGAATAATCCACCCACTCTATTTTCTTTTCTTCCACGTAGGGATGTCTTTGTTTTAAGTATTCATAACCGATATTGAAGCTTTGGGCTCCCAATATAACCAAAGCCGTTTTTTTATTTTTAATTTCCCCTTCCAGGGTTTTAATCATTTCCGAAACCCTTTCGGGGGCTATTCCCTTTCCACATTGCAGGGTATCGGCAGGGATTAAAAACAACCTTTGGGCGGTTTTTATATCACCGATAATTAAATTCCGACTTTTGGAGGGTTTTATTTTTACCTCCAAAAAAGCGGCTATTCGATTTTCCAAAAGGAGTTTTTCATATTTTCTTTCCACCAAAAAGGTTGGATTACCCAATACAGAGCCCTTTATAGGGTAATCTTCCAACCTATCCACCAGTTGGACTGTTAAATTTTGCTTGTTATAGAAGATAAAATCTCCAACCTTCTCCACCGCGTCAACTTTGGCTATACCCCTTATGGGGGAACTGAAAGGTTTTATTAATGAGGGAATTACCTTCTTTAGTTTGGGTATTTCCAATTTTCCCCTTAGGGGATACCAACCTATAAATTGAAATTCCTCCTCACGGGTGGGTAAATCCTTTAGGGAAGCTTCCACCTTTAGTTGCCGAATGAAAATATGCTCCTCCTTGGTTCCGGGAAGTCTACCTTTAAAACCTATTAGGTCAAAAAGGCTTTCTTCTCCCTTCTGTTGGAAAAGGGCAAACATACACCCGCAATAGTCCTGTCTCCAGATTTCCTTTTCCCTAACGAGGCGGTTCATTTCTTGAACACCGCCCCCTTTGCGGTAATCCTTGTGGATATATCTAACCCCATAAAGGTTTTCCAACTTTTTACCGACCTTAAGAAGTTGCTCTTGGCTTTTCTTGGGAGACATTAAGAGGGTGGTGGTAAATGAATCACAACCTAACTCCTTAGCTTTTTCCACCGAGACCTGTAGACGGTCGTCGAAGCACAGCACACATCGGGCCCCCTTTTCGGGATAATGCTCGTAGCCTTTTACCTTATTGAGCCAACCTTCAAGGTTGTAGTCCCCTTCTATAAATTTGATTCCGAGCAGGTTGCAGGCGTGCTGGCTTTCTTTTAGCCTCAGTAAATACTCCTCGTAGGGGTGAATATTCGGGTCGTAGAAAAAACCTATTATTTCGGCCTTCGGAAAATCCTCCCTTAACCTCTTGAGGAAATAGATAGCATCAACCGCACAACATATGTGGGCAAGTATTTTTTTAGGTTCTTCTTGGGATTGGATTTTTTCTTTTTCCATCAAAAGGAAAAAGTAAAGGTTTCTTCAAAAGGTAAATGTTATCTTAATCCTGTATTGGTCTGTTGCTCAATTAAGTTTTCCAAAGATAGGTTTGTTAAATAAACAACCTTCCAACGGAGGCTTTGGATTAATTCCTTATCGTGGGTTATCAAGATTACAGCTTTTTCCGTAGTTTGGAGAAAATCCCTTACCCGTTTCCAGTTTTTCAAATCCAAACCGTTGGAAGGTTCGTCCAATAAAAGAATTTCGGGTTCCATTGTTAAAACGCACCCGATGGAAACCAATCTTTTTTCCCCGAAGGAGAGGTTAAAGGTTGTTCTATCCTTTAGATGTTTTATATTTAAAAGCTCCAAAACTCGGTTTATTCTTTTTTCAATTTCCTCTTGGGGAAAACCCAAATTTTGGGGGCCGAATGCCAGCTCTTCCCAAACGGTGGGCATAAAGAGCTGGTCATCGGGATTTTGGAAAATATAACCCACTTTAGTCCGTAAAAATTTAAAATCCTTTTCTCCTTTTATAGGTCGCCCCTTGAAAAAAATCTCCCCTTCGAAAGGATTAAAGCCCAATATTGTTTCGGCCAAGGTAGTTTTTCCCACCCCGTTGGGGCCGGCTATAATGACCTTTTCCCCATTTTTGAGAGAAAGATTAAAATTCCTAAATAGGGTTTTCTGACCCCTTCTTACGGTGAGGTTCTTTAACTCCAACAAAGCGGACATTTTAAAACTCCGTGCCAAGGAGAAATTTTTAACACCAACCCTTTTAGGTTTTAGCAAAATTTCGAGTTTTCAATAGGTAAAAATTAATCCTTTACCATTTATAGGGTGGAATGTCTAAGGAAATACCCTTTCTAAGGTTGGATATAGATTCTCCCCAATTGGAGGAAGACATATTAAAAATCCTTCGTAGCGGACGCCTCACCAGGGGGCCTTATACCCAACAATTCGAGGAAGAATTTAAAAACTTCTTAGGGGTATCCTTTTTTAGGACGGTCAATTCGGGAACTACCGCCCTCTATGTAGCCTTAAGGGCAATAGATGTAAAAGACAAATATGTAGTTGTTCCTGCTTTAAGCTTTAAAGCTACTATAGATGCCGTAATATTGGCGGGAGGTAAACCCCTCGTTTTAGATGTCGATGAAACTTACACCTTAGATATTAACCAACTTGAGGACGCTCTAAAAAACTATGATGTAAAAGTAATATTGCCCGTCCACCTTTTCGGAAATATGGCCGACATGCCGGTTATCAATGAATTGGCACAAAAATACGGAGCCTATGTCTTGGAAGATGCCGCCCAAGCTCACGGAGCTTCGTTGGAAGGAATAAAAGCGGGAGCCTGGGGAGATATAGCGGCCTTTAGTTTTTACGCCACAAAAAACATTTCAATGGGCGAAGGGGGAGGGGTCGCAGTTTCAAATCCTAAATTGGCCGAAAAAGTTAAAACAATTACCGATTTTGGGAACCGGCCCGCTTTCAATTTCCGAATATCGGAATTTCAGGCCGCTGTAGGACTCTCCTCCCTAAGAAGGATAGAAGAAAACAACCGCCGTCGGAGGGAAATAGCTAAAAAATACAACGAAAGGTTGGGAAAATATTTTGTCCCCCAGAAGGAAAGAGGGTATCACGTCTACCATGTTTATAGTTTAAGGCACCCCCAGAGGGATTTAATAATAAAAAAACTCCAAGAAAAAAAGATTGGAACAAAAATATATTACGACTATTTACTTCACGAAATCCGAGCGGTGGAACACTTTCCAACCCCTAAGGCGGAAAAATATAAAAAGGAACTTTTTGCGTTGCCTATCTACCCTTCCCTAACCGAACAAGAGGTTGATTTCATAATTGAAAGTCTTTTAGAAATTTTAGAACTAATCCAAGGTTAGTTATTGGGCTCACTACAGCTTTGCAGTATCTTTTTAATTAATTTCTTTATGAAAGTTTCTTGTAGCAAAGAACTTTTAGAAAAGGCCGTTCTGAAAGCCAAAGAAGCAACCGAAAAAAAAGCTACCCTTCCCATACTAACCAACTTTTTACTGGAAGCTTCCGATGAAACTTTAAAAGTTCAAGCGACCGACCTAGAAAACTACCTATCTATAAAGATTCCCGCCGATATTAAAGAAGAAGGAAAAGTTTGTATTAATTCCCAAAAATTAGCGGTTATATTAAAGAATACCGATTGCGAAGAAGTTATCCTTCAAACTGAAGGGGATAATGTAATAATTCGTTGTGGCAAAAGCAAATTTAAATTAACAACTTTTGAGGTTAACGATTATCCAGAATTTCCTAAAAAGGAAAATATAGAAAAAAAATTAACCTTCGAGGGACAACTTATTTTAGAAGCTATAAAACGGGTGGACTATGCCATACCAAAAGATGCCGAAAACCTAATTCTGAATGGTATGTGCATAAAGACAGCACCATCAGAAGTTCATTTTGTAGGAACAGATGGCCATCGTCTGGCCTTGTTTAAACCCGCTTATGAAAATACAGAAGAAGCCCAAATAGTTTTACCCAAAAAGAGTTTAAAAGTTTTGAAAAAATTAATAACCGACCTAGAAGAAATAAAAATAGAGTTCACATCTAATTTTGCATTTATTTCGGGTGAAAACTGGGAACTTATTACCCGTTTATTAGAAGGTGAATATCCAGATTACGAGAGCGTAATTCCTTCAGAAACTCTTATAAATGTGGAAGTAGATAAAGAAAAACTTATTAAGGCTATAAAAAGAGTTTCTTCACTATTGGAAGGAAAAATAAAACCCGTTTCCATTTCTCTGAAAGAAAATAGCTTGATATTACGAGTTTCCGACCCAGAATTCGGAGAAGCCGAAGACCTTATAGAGATAGCCTACCAAGGAGAACCTTTAACAGTAGAATTTAATTCAAGATTTCTTATAGAAGCCCTTAATAATTTTAAAACTCCAGTTGTAATGTTAAAGTTAATAGACGCCGATAGCCCAATGATTATAGAACCTGCGGATATAAAAAATGAACCCTATATATGTTTGATTATGCCTATGACTATTTAAATTTTCTTTCTCTCGTTATACCTTTTAAGTAAATGTCAAGTTTTAGGTAGGAATAAAAAAAGGGCTGGCAGCGACCTACTTTCCCGTGCCGCGGTCCGGCA
>JAADES010000030.1 GCA_013153315.1 Aquificota bacterium | reverse complement strand
ACCATTTGAACATAAAGGGTTTTAACTTTTTGATAATCACCCTTTTTGAGGTGTTCCAAACAGGGTTTTAGGTATTCCTCCCAAAGGTTTTTATAAATTTCTTCCGCATTGGGTTGGGAGTTTATTTTTTCCACTATAAGGGGTGCTGTTTGATAGTATTCCTCTATAAGTTGTTTTCCATCTGGTTCCCTTAAGAGGATGTTATCCCTATACCACCTGAAGAGTTCTAATTCTTCGCATTTGTCGTTTTGGGTTTTTAATAGTTAAATTGTAGAGGTGGTAGTTAAAAGGTAAAATATAGGTTTCACATTTGGATTTTTTTTACAAAATTCCTGTTTAATTTATCTTAATTTATTTCTAATTTCGTTTAATAGCTTCTTTATAGATTCCCACTCTTTTTTACAGTTTTCATCATTAAAACCTCTAAATTTACGATGATTTAGATATGAGTCTTCTAATTTCAACAATTCTTCATTTTCACCTGTTTTTAAAGCACAACATATTTCAAATATTTTTTGAAAGGGCATTATAAGTCCTAATTTAGTTTAATTAAATCCTTCTTAGGTATGGGCCCCGAAAAATCAATTTCTGAACTAGTTCCGTCAACAACTTCTTTAAGAAATTTCAAACAATCTCCAGGTTTATCTTTGAATAAGTCTATTAATCTCTGGAAAATTTCTTTATGCTTATAGGATTTATCATTATAGTAAACAACAAAATCAGCATATCCATTGCATGGCTCGGATTTATAACCTGGATATTTAATTACAAAGTTATCATCTATAGATAACTTTTCTGTGTTCCATTCTTCCTTTTCTTTTCTTATTTTTTCTATTTTCTCTTTGAGCTCTGACGTTATTTTTAGCTTAGGAAGTATTTTCTTCCAATACTTTTCAAATAATGGATTAACCATTCTAACCTCCTCTATGTGTAGCAATGCTAACAATCTTATAAATTTCCCTATGTTCCTTTAAAGCCTCTAAAAGTTTTCTAAACATATAGGCATCCTCCCTGTTGGTTTTCTCCTGTTTCATTAAAAGCTTTGCCAAAAGGATTAAGAATTTAATGCTATACTCCCCGTGCTTGCTAAGTCCTTCAAAGTTTTTAGCTTCTTGTTCTACAGTTTTTAATAGATTTTCTTCTTTTAAAAATTCTTCCCTTTCTTCCTTAGTTTTAAAACCTTCCGTAGCTTCCCAAAGTCGCAAAAGAAAATCTAAAAAGCGCTTTGCTAAATCTTCTTCATGCGTTAACTTTATAAGCATATCAACCGCCCAGTGAATGTGTTTAGGAGTCCTTATCTGAGACCATTTCCCATTAGAGTTCCTTTGTCGGTATCTCAAAATAATGTCATACTTGCTTAGTTCTCCTTGATAAACCGCCACTATGTAGGAGTCATTTATTTTGTAAACCTCTAAAGGTTTTTGCTTTCTATAGGTCATACACTCTATTAGGTCTTGTTTATTTGAGCTATAACACTTAGAGGTTCTACTCATAATTTCTAATAACCAATTCTATTATCGGTTTTCTTCCGTCCGCCTTGCTGTTAATAAATCTATTGGCAAAAACTTCGGTTATTACAAAATCCTTAAAAAGTTCCCTAATAAAAGGACTGTTCGAGTTGGAAAGCATAACAAAACAACCCTTTTCGGTTAGAGTTTTGAAAACTTTGTAAACCCTTAGGTGGTCTTCTTTAGAAAAACCTTCCGAGGTGTAGTTTCTAAAATTCGCAGTCTCCGAAAGGGGATAATAAGGCGGGTCTAAATAAACAAAATCCCCCTTTTGGGCATATTTAACAACCTCCTCAAAATCCGAACAAAGTAAAACAGCATTTTTTAGCAGTTTGCTGGCTTTTAGAAGGTTTTCCCTATCGAAGAATTTAACCTTTTTGTATCTACCAAACGGAACGTTAAATTTTCCTTTAGAGTTTACCCGCCAAAGACCGTTATAGGCTGTTTTGTTTAGGTATAGAAATCTTGCCGCCCTTTCGATTTTTGAAAGGTTTTTAGGCTCTAATTCCCTTATTCGGTAGTAAAAATCCTTGTCCACTTTATAGGTTGAAATAAGTTCCATAAGCTCCAAAGGATGGTCTCTAACTACCTCATAAAAGTTTATCAGTTCTTCGTTTTTGTCGATTAAAACCGCCTTTTGAGGTTTTAAAAAGAAGAAAACCGCTCCGCTTCCTAAAAAAGGTTCGTGATAATTGTTGAACCTCTTGGGGAAGAGTTTTTTATAGACCTTTAGGAGGTTTCTTTTTCCACCCGCCCACTTGACGAGGGGGCTTATTTTTTCCACCGAAGAGGAAGGGAAAAGGGAAGTCTGCATAACTTTCAATTTCATAATTCCTTTCTACCCCCTAGTAGGGTTAACCTTTTTGTTTTAACTTCCTAATGGAGTTTATAGTTATTTTTTCCGCTTTTAGAAGCTCGTTTTTAACAACTTCGCCAGATTATTAGCGTCTATTATTTTTAATCCTCTGAATTCTCCCAAATTCAATAAAGCCTTATCACCACTAACCAAATAGTCGGCGTTTCCACTTAAAGCACACTCCAAAAATTTTATGTCATCCTTATCGCTAATAATTGAGGGTTCTAAATCCACATGTTTTTCTATTACAATTGCATAAGGCATAACTTCTATTTCCACCAGATAAGTTATTTCCTCATCAGTTAAACCGAATTTGGGGTAATGTAAAACTTTTACAAACTCCTCCAGGGTTTCTTCGCAAAAAATAGGTTTTATTTTTCCTTCCTTCCACGCTCGATGTATAAAATTCAACCTCCCACCAAATAGAAGTGCGGATACCAAAATATTTGTATCCAACACTACCTTTAGGCTTTTTCTCTTGCCCATTTTATAGCCTCATCTATATCCCTTTCGTTCAAACCTTTGAGCTTTATTTTTTCTCTGATACTTTTTAACGAAATTTTTGCGGGTATAACTCGAGCTGGAATCAAAACTATATTGCCGTTTTCTACCTTTACTTCAAAGTAGTCGGTATCCACTATTTGCTTCAAAATCTCCTTTGGTAAGGTTATTTGATTTTTGGAAGTTTTCTTTATAAGCATTCCTTACCTCCTTACTTTCCGTTAAATTGTATATCAAAACTTAAAAGGAACTAAAAAATCCTTCTATAGGAAGCGATTGAAAACTCTTCCAGCAAAAGGTTAAAAAAGATTAAAAACCTATAAAAGGTCTACAACTTTTTAACCTAAGGGTGGGTTTTTAAATAAAAATCCCTCGCTTGGTCTCCCCTTAAAATTTCGACCAAAGTTAGGAGACCGTCCGCTAGATATTTGGCATAAATACCTTTCGAGTGTAGATAAACCATAGCTATAGCCGAACGTTCATTATGGGGGCAGGCGGTAACTATTAATTTGTCGATTTGCTTTGGCTCTTCTAATTTTTGCGGCAGTTGGTTTAAAGGTATGTTTACCGAGGGTTGAACGTTCCAAACAGCGTATAGTTAAGAAAAACGCTAAAAACTTGAAAGTTTGTTTTATCTGATGCTATAATTCCTATCTGTAAAAGCTAAAGAGGTGTTAGAGCTCTTAAAAATTTCAAGACCGACTTTAGCCAGATTGGTTAAGCGAGGAGAAATTTTAAGAAAGGTTTTGAAAGATGCCATTGGTCAGTAGAGCTTTGTCCATCAGAATTGGTGGAAAAGAGCGAAAACAAAAAGTTAGAAAACTTCTTTTAGATTTAGCTCACTTCAAAAATCTCTTAATCCTGCTAATCCGAAAATATAAAGAAACTTATGGAGAATACCCTTTAAATGTTTCACTTTTAAACGGTTTGGTAGCCAAAGAATACAAAGGCAAATATCAAGAGGAATTTAACGAACTTGTAAAAAACATTAAAGCTAATTCAGAACTATTGGAATTTTGGGAAAAATTAAAAACTCAAAAAGAAGAGGTTGAAAACGCCAATTTAGTCCAAAGCGTAATTAGAAGCGTTTTAAAAGACTTTAACAACTACTTTAAAGCTCTTAAAGCCTACAAAAAAACTTCCGAAAGGTTTAGAGGTAAACCCAGACCTCCTAAACCCAAAAAGCTACGCTATCTAATGGATTTTTCGGTTGAAGGAAATAGGAACATCTTTAAGGTTCAAGAAAATTCGCTTCTGGTCAAACTAAGAAACGGAAGGTGGTTAAAGGTTAAATTGCCTAAAGGCTTTAGCTACGAGATAACCTCTTTCAGGTTAAAGCTTGTAGCCAACGACCTTTATATTGATGTGGTTTACAAATACCCGCTTGAAGTAAAAGAACCAAAAGGAGCTTTTAAAGCGGGAATAGACATCGGTTTAGATGAGCTTTTAGCCGTTGTTTCAGATAATCCTACCCTAAAGAGCTTTATAGTTTCGGGAAAAGAGCTAAAGGCTTTTAACCAATGGTTTAACAAGGAAAAGGCTAAGCTACAAAGCCGAATAGATAGCCTAAGGAACGAGCTAAGGAAGAAAGGAGAGGATTTAAGCAAAGAACAAATTAAGGCTCTTCAAAAGGAAATAAGAGAGCTTGAAATAAGGCTAAAGGTTTTATCCGCTCACAGAAAAAAGAAATTGGACAACGACCTGCACAAAATGGCGAGAAAACTCGTAGATTTGCTATATGAAACGGGACATAAAACGATTTACATCGGTAAAAATGCCTTGGATAGCAAAAACGGAATAAACTTAGGCAAAAAGCTAAACCAAGAATTTGTTTCTTTACCATTTAGGAAGCTCCTAAATCTAATCAAATACAAGGCTCAAGAGCTTGGAATGGAAGTTGTAGAGGTAGATGAGGCATACACCTCTAAGACCTCACCCTTTGCGGATATTTTTAAGGTTAGAAAAACCAAAAACACCAATCTTTGCTTAGGAGAGAGGAAAAGGAACCGCTTTAGGGACTTTATAAGCGGAAAAGTTTTTCATGCCGACTTAGTTGGAGCTTTAAACATCTTGAGGGTGGGAGCTACAATAGCACCCAACCCCTGAAAGCTGGGGTTAACGCTTTTAGCTCCTAAAACTTGGGTTTTACCAGATTTTAAAAGTTTTATTTGTAAAGTTAGCAAACCCGAGAAGAATTAAGTTGATGGAATTTTTCTACGAGGTATCCCCCGAGTCCCTACTCATTAACCTCTCGCTAACAATAGCACCTTTACCTTCGGTAAAGGGTTAATGCTTTAAAGCGAGAGGGTTAACGCAAACGGGATAGGGGGTAGTAGGCAGGGTTTAGACCCTGCAGGGGTGGACGGAGAAAGGTTTTTTGCTATCAGCTGAAACATTTTTCAGCTTTTTACCCTTTCTCCGTTCCTTCTTCGGGAAAGCGCACATCTACCAGCAGAGCCTTGCCCTCCTCCAAAAGCTCTAACAGCTGGGAAGCTTTAATTTTCATGTTGCGGCGGGTTTCGTAGTCGAAATTTTTAATAAAGTCGTCCAACATAGAAAAACCCCCTTTAGAGTAAGCAATTACTTACCATTTTAAAAGAATGGAATACCTTGTAGTGGCCACCGTTTCGGCTATAACCTCCTTTATTTTTGCTTTGGGCGGTATAGGCTCGGCTATTATTTTGGTTCCCCTTTTAAACCTTTTGGGGATACCCTTTCCTCTTGCCAGGTCTACGGGGCTTTTTACAAATGTAATATCCAGCACGGGGCTTTTGTTTAACAATTTAAAAAACCGCCGTTTGGATTGGAAATTTGCCCTCTCCCTTACGGGGGGAGCTTTTATTTTTTCCCCCATCGGGGCGGTGGTTTCCCACTATGTTCCCCAAAAGTGGGTCGGTTTATTACTCTCCTTTTTCCTCCTTTATGCGGGAACGGTTATGTATTTACCCAAAAAGGAAGGTCAATTTAAAGAAAAACCACTTTGGGTTCCAATTTTGATAGGCTCCTCGGTGGGGTTCATTTCTGGAATGCTCGGTGTTGGTGGGGGAAGTATAGCTTCGCCCCTTTTAATGTTATTGGGTTATCCTCCCACTTTGATTATTTCTTCCATACCTTTGATGGTTTTCTTTTCTTCCCTAAGCGGTTTTCTTGCCTACTGGAAGATGGGTGCGGTTAATTGGCTCTTGATTTTGTCGGCGGCTCTGCCGGCCTTTTTTGCCGGTTATTTGGGGGCTCATGTTGCCCACAATCTAATGAATACCAAGCAAATTAAAAAAGTGTTGGGGCTCTTTTACTTTATTGTTGGCTTTAAGTTTCTTCTTAAATGGCTTTGAGAGAAAGGAAATAGAAAGGAAATTATTGGGTTTGAACTTTGATGTTGTTTTCTTTGAACTTTTGAATATTTTGCTGTAGTTGGTTGAATTGCTCTTCGGTGGTTGCAGCACCGTTTTTGATAGCCTCTTCGAGGGCGTTGATTTCCTCTATTAGAGGCTCGATATCTTTTTCGGAAGATACATAACCTAAGGCTTTGGCCAGCTCTATATCGTATTTAGCCCTTTCCAACAGTTTGGTAGCAATATCGGGTTTAACTCTAAAGAGCTGTTTTGCGTAAGAAACCAACATTTGGGCTTCCAATATGGGTTTGGGAACGATTACAGTTTCCACTTCGAGGGTATTTAAAGCACTTTGTAAAACTAATATGGCAGCCTGAACTTTGTTAGCCTGCAATAGCTGTTTGGCGAACTTGATAGCTTCGGCATATGCGGCCAAGGGCATGTAGGTGGTGGTAATATCTATTTCGTCCCTAAGTAGGGCGAGTATAAATCTTGCGTCAACAAAGTCGTTTTTGGATACCAATTCCTTAACCTGTTTGTTCAATTTTTGGGCCACTTTGAGGTCGGTAACCCCGTTGAATTCTATAATTGCCACATCGACGGGAACTCTTTTAACCTGATACTCCTTGAGGAGTTTGGCCATTAAAGTTTCCGCCTTTTGGAGAACGCTCAAAGCCTTTTCTACCTGATTTTGGGCCAGCAACAATAGGGCTTGGCGGGTTAATTGAACGACCTCGGCCGCCTCTTTTATTATTTTTGCCAGCTCTTCTTGCCTTAGGTTTTTAAGGGCTTCTTTGGTAGCCCCTTTTATTAGCTGTTGGGCCGATTTGTTATAAATGTTTTGCTGCTCGCTCTGAATGCTTACAGTGTTGGTTTGGGTGGCCTCTTGGGCAGATAGGGGGGCGGCAACAAAGCCGAAAATTGCGGCCATAGCCAAGGCGGTTTTTTTGAACATTTTTATACCTCCTCTTTGGTTTTTAGCTCACACCAGCCGGTGGTTGCCCTTTCTTTGGGCAGATAGAGAACATAACGGGGTCGGATATCTATTCCCAACTCCTTCATTAGGAATTGGCGAACATCCTTTATCTTCCAGAAAAATAGAAGGTCGCCCTTAAAGTGGACTTCGGTCCACATTCCCAACCTTAGAGGTAATTCCCAATGTTTTAACTCGTTAAGGAGCTGTTCATAAAATAGCTCCGCCAGAGGGTGGTCTTCCAATAAATCTTTTTCCATTCGGGCCAACGCTTCGGCGTAGGAGTGGCAGGCGGCCTTCAGCTTCTCTATGTGGGGCGAAGATATTTCAACTTCAACAGTTCCTTTAAACACCTCGGTGCGGAAACCTTTAACATCAACTTTCTCCTTTAGGTCGAATACTTCCACATACTCGGTTCGGATTTTATCTTCGGGTAGATAAACCCTTTCGGGGATTTCGAGATTATCCAATATGGGGTATTTTTGCAATACTATGTTTTTAACATCTTTAGCTATTTCTTCCAGCTTCAAGCCTTTGGTTGTTAGGTATTTTCTAACTTTGTTTTCTATCTGTTTGTCCTTTTTTATGTAGTAGAAAATTACCGCCGAGGTAAAGGCCTCCTCAAATACATTTTTGGGTAGAAAAGGTCGGTTTTCTTCGTCCCTCGGAAAACCTTTTCGGGAAAAAATTATCGGTGTCCACGTTAGTAACTTCATATTTTTTCTAATTTATGTTCAAGATTATGACACTCCCCTCGCTAAAGCAGGGGGTTTCTCAGGGTAGGCAAAACCCACCCTGAGCTACTCAGGGAGTAGCTCACTCCCTGAGGGCGTGTCAGTCCACCTACGGGGAGTATTAATCTCCCCGATACTTTTTCCATAAACCTCTTGAATAGATTTATCGCTCCTACCCCGTCCCTGTGGTAGCTAAAACCACATTTGGGACAAATGTAGTTCCTATCTTTTGGCTTGTATTTATTCCCACATACAGGACATAGTTGGGTGGTGTATCTTTCGTCCTCTTCAACCACCACTATGCCCTCTCCTTCTAACTTGTATTTAAGTTTTTGCAAAAGCCTGCCAAATCTCCACATTAAGTGGATTTTCTGATTGGCGTTTTTGTTGTATTTCGCTTTTTCTCTTATCCCCTTAACCTTGCCTATTACCACCGTCCCTATACCCTTAGCCTTGCAATAGTTAACGAAAGCCCTAGTTAGTTTGTGTTCCAAGTCTTCTATCTTCCTTCCCACCTTCGCTATTTGCCTTTCAAAGCTCCTTTTTATCCTTTTCCACCTTCTGCTTCCCTTTTGCTTTTTGGCTAACAGCTTCTGCTTTAATGCTATCAGCTTCAGCCTTAGCTGTTTGTAGCTTCTTAAAAGCCTTCCGTTCCAAATTAAGACCTCTTTTCCGTCAAAACTTACAAACGGGTGGATTTCACCTAAGTCTAAGGCTACAACTTTGTTTCTGTCGGGCGGGTTGATTTCTACGGTTTCCTTAACCAAAAGTATGAGCCTGTATTCAAAGGCTTTAAAAACTATTTCCGCTTGTCTTATTTCTGCCCCGTTTCTTAAAAGCTCTTCCAACCATTCCTTTTTTCTTTTCCGCAATGGAATGGAAAGCCTTATTCCCGTTGTTCTTGCTAAGGGAAGGATTAGCTTGCCGTTTTGATAGCGTACAGCTTGGTTTTTCCAAATGAGGTTATAAAACTTTCTCGGTTTGGGAGGTTTAACATTTGGATTTCGTTTCTTGTTTTTGAAAAAGCTTTTTAAAGCTCCGAAAAGTCTGTCCTGAATGGCTTGGGTGGTTTGAGAGTGCAAAATAGAGGATTTTATAGCTTTTTGAACTTGGGATTTTAAAGCGTTAACCCCGCCCAAAGGGCGGGTGCTATTGTTAGGGGTATTTCCGTTTTTCTTAAGCAGATTGAAAAATAGGTTAAGGCTATCCGACCAAATTTTACCCGCTTCCAGCCTAAGCTCTTTTAGAAGTGGATAGTATTTAGCAGGAACTTTTTGAGTTATTATATGGAAGCGGATTATTTGCATGGGTTAATACCCCTTTTACAACTGAAAAACTATCAACAAAACAAATAGAAATCAAGTTTTCCCCCGCCATTCATGAAGCCGCGAAGCGGCGGAATAGGCTTTGCGAAGCAAAGCAGTATGAAGCCCTCTCATTAACACCAGCTTTCGCTGGTGTTAACGCTTAAGGGCGAAATAAAATTTACTTCGTAAATAGCTATGAAGCCGCGTAGCGGCGGAATAAGATTTAGTTCCTAAATCTGTATCCCTTAGCTGTTTCTTTTTACTAAAAAACTCTATGGAAGAAAAATAAAGGCCAAAAAGCAAAGGGCTTTCTGGCGGGTTTTTTGTAAGCATTCAATAGTGAGCATTAATCTGAAATTCAATATCAGAAGTTTTATATTTTCAAAACCTGTAATGGAGCTAAAAGAACAAACCACCGAAGTAAAACCCTTAAGCGAAATCCCCGAAGGAAAAACTATAAAAGTGGTTCAAATAGAGGGCGGGCGGGGTTTAAAGTGCCGTTTGGAGGGATTGGGAATTTACCCGGGGCAAACAATAAAAGTTTTAAGAAATAAATGGGGCCCCGTGTTGGTGGAAAGTATGGGAAGAAAAATAGCCATCGGTAGGGGTCAGGCTAATAAAATCCTTGTGGAGGAAATCGAATAAATTTTTTCAAACCCTTCTTAGGGGGTTTTCCTTTTTTGTTCCTTGTTTGGTTTTGAATTTTGAACTCTCCCTTTTGGGTGTCTTTCCAAATCCCAAAGGATGGCATATTTAAGAAAACCGTTAAAAAGGTAACTAAAGGCAATTACCAAACCCCTCCAGCCGTCGAGAAAACCCAACTTAAGGAAATAGACTTTAAAAAAAGCCCAAAGGGGGTTAAATATAGCCTTGAAGAGGGAAAACTTTTTACCCCTTCGGTGGTATTCGATTGCCGACAATAGGGCGTATTGGAAGGATTTTCTAAAATGTTCTTCCAAACTTCGGTAGGTGTAATGATAGATAACCCCCTTTTGGATTTTTTGGGTTTTCCCTTCCAAAATTAGGGTTTCGTGAATATTGCCTACCCAACGGGGATTTGCTTTTTTATTTACCAAACGGAGAACCCAATCGTTGTTCCAAACAAAGTTTAAAAACTTTCCTAAATAGTAGGTTTTTCTTCTTATGTAAAAACCATCGGCGGTTGGAGATTTAAGAATTTTCCTGATGGAGGTTTTTAATTCTTCTGATACCACCTCGTCGGCATCCAAAAATAAAATCCAATCGTAGGTCGTTTTTTCCAAGGCGCTGTTTCGTTGCTCGGCGTAGCCCTTCCAATCCTCTATAAAAACCTTTGCACCGAAGCTTTTTGCTATTTCCACTGTTCTATCGGTGGAACCGCTGTCGACCACTATTATTTCGTCGGCAAAATCCTTTAGGGCTGAAAGGGTTTTGCGCAGGCGGTCTTCTTCGTTTTTTGTAATAATGGCCACCGAAAGTTTTTCCATTCGCTTTTAGAAGTTAATTTTTAAAATTCCCTTCGATGGAGCACTATAAGGAAAAATTGGAAAACCTAATATTGGAAAAAGGTCAAACCAAAAAGCTCCAAGATGGGGAATTTTTAATAGTGGGCACCCTTTTGGTGGAAGGGGGTTCTTTAGTAATCGAGAACGCAAAGTTAATATTTACCGAAGGTTCGGGCATATTGGTTCACGATGGAACTTTCGAAGCTACCAACAGCACTTTTGAACCCCACTATTACAACGCCGGTTGGGTAAATGTTTCTTTGGTAGGAAACATTAAAGGGTTTATAAGAAATTGTTCCTTCGAGGCTGGTAAAGGTAGGGAAGACACAATTTTTGCCGAGTTAGGTTTTTTTGAGGAAAAAAAAGAGAACACCTACGGGGGTTGTCTATTTATTTTTAACAGCAACCCGTCGGTTTTCGACGTTTCCAATTGCTCCTTCAAAAACAGCGAGGCCGATTTTGGCGGGGGAGCCTACGTCGACGGTAGGGTTAGGGTAATTAACTGCAATTTCTTTAACTGCAAAGCAAACTGGGACGGAGGCGGCCTTTCCGTTGGCCGAGGGGTGGAGGTTATCAAATGTAAGTTCGAGCACTGCAAAGCCCCCAATCGGATAGGCGGCGGACTTGTGGCGGACAAGAGAAACCTAATTAGGGATTGTCTATTTTCCAACTGCCGAGCCAACGGCGGGGGCGGTGCCTACCTTTGGGAAGAAAATCGCTTGGAAAACTGTGCCTTTGCCACCTGCCACGCCGATGTTGGGGGAGGTTTAAAAGCCTCGGAGAAAAACGAAATAGTTAACTGCCACTTTGCCAATTGCTATTCCAAAGACTGGGGCGGTTGTGTTTACCTGTGGGAGGGCAATAGCTTAGAGGGTTGTCAGTTTGAAAATTGCATTTCCGAAACGGGAGGGGGTGCAATATACTGCCATCGGCATAACCATTTAGGTAAAAACCGCTACAAGAATTGCAAGCCTAAAAATGTGCAAGGTAAATGTAAAGTCCCCTGCTTTATAACCACCGCAACGCTAAAGGCCCTTGGCGGAAATGAGACCGTTGACGATTGTTATGAGCTAAACCTATTTCGCCAATATAGGGACAACTATCTGCTTTCTACCCCCGAAGGTTACCAACTGGTGGAGGAGTATTATAGGATTTCCCCCTTCATTGTGGAAAAAATAAATGCCCAACCCAACAGGGAGGAAATTTATAACCTTCTTTGGGAGAAGTATCTAAAACCCTGCCTTAGGGAAATAGAAAAGGGAAACTTTGAAAGGGTTAAAGAAATTTACATCCAAATGGTGGAATACCTTAAAAAGCTCTACCTTTAAAAAAAGAAATCCTTAAACGGGAATATCTTTATCTACCTCCTCCTCAAGGGCTTTTTCCAATTTTTCTTCCCAATCGGGCGGGATTGAACCTTTATTGTCCTTTTTTAGGAGAATAAAAAACTCTTCGTTTCCCTTGGGCCCTTTGGGGGAAGATTTTGTCACATCCAACAAGGAAAGGTTCAACTTTTTGGTAGCAAACTGGGCGACCTTTTCTATTGCCTGTTTTCTCTTTTGGGGGTCTTTTACCACACCCTTTTTAACATCTTTGGGCGACAATTCAAATTGGGGCTTAACGAGGGCCACAATTAAACCTTCCTCTTTGAGGAATTTAACTATGTTGGGCAAAACCTTTTCGAGGGGTATAAAGGAAACATCGACCGTAATAAGGTCTACTTTTTCGGGTATATGCTCCTCGGTAAGGTTCCGTGCGTCGGTTTTTTCGTAGGAGATTACGCGGGGGTCTTGGCGTAATTTAAAATCCAACTGGGCGGTTCCCACATCTACAGAGTAAACCTTTTTAGCCCCGTGTTGGAGCAAACAGTCTGTAAACCCTCCCGTAGATGCCCCTACATCGAGACAGGTAAGGTTTTCCACTTTCAAACCGAAACTTTTTAGGGCTTTTTCCAACTTATACCCGCCTCGGGAAACATATTTAAGGGGATTTTTTACCTCTATTTGGACATCTTGAGAAAATTTTTCCCCCGCTTTGGATACTTTTTTACCGTCAACATAAACCTGACCCGCCATTATTAAGGCTTGAGCTTTTTCCCGTGTTGGGGCCAACCCCCTTTGAACCATAAGTTTGTCTATCCTTTCTTTTTTAGCCATTTCCTTTAAAACCTAAAAAGAATTTTCTTTTCTGGATGACCAGCTGAGCGTGTCAACTTAAGCGGTGCGTTAGGCTCCTTTCTATGCCTTTGGCCATTGCTGATGTTGACACACACGACCAAGCTTCTACGGAGTGTTAGGTTTTAGGCGATAATCTCATACAATAGCACCCATGCGTAGCATGGGGTTAACGCTACCATTAACCCCTTAAAAAGGGGGTTAACGCTACCATTAACCCACCTACCATTAACCCGGCTGTAAAGCCGGGGTAAAGGCTTTAACGGTGGGGGATTAACACTCTAAAAAAAACCTAAACTGCAAAGTAAAGGAGGGTATACCGATGGGGACTAAAACTATTCAGGGTTCGGTAATAGCCATGATTACCCCCTTTAAAAACAATGGGCGGGAAGTAGATTACGACAGCTTTAAAAGGCTTATAGACTACCAAATAGAAAACGGAACCGACGCTATATTGGTATGCGGAACTACCGGAGAAAGCCCCACCCTTACCTACCAGGAGCATGAAGATGTCATAAAATTTGCGGTTGAATATGTTAACGGAAGGGTTCCCGTTATTGCGGGGACAGGGGCCAACTCCCTCCATGAGGCGATAGAGCTTACCGGCTTTGCCAAAGATGTTGGAGCCGATGCCGCTTTGGTGGTTGTTCCTTACTACAATAAACCTTCCCAAGAAGGTATTTATAGACACTTTAAAACCCTGGCCACGGAAATAGATATTCCCATAATCGTCTATAACATTCCCGGCCGAACCTGCAGAGAAATATCGGTGGACACCTTGGAAAGGTTGGTAAACGAATGTCCTAACATTATTGGTTCTAAAGAGAGCGTCGGCGATATGGATAGGATTTCCGAAATTCGCCGCCGTTTGGGGGATAATTTCACCATCCTTTCGGGGGACGACAGTCTAACCCTTCCTATGATGTCTTTGGGAGCAAACGGAGTTATTTCGGTGGCCAACCATATCTTGCCTAAAAAGGTTAGGGATATGGTTCATTCCGCTTTGGAAGGCGACTTTACCACAGCGAGAAAACTCCACTACGAACTGTTCCCCTTATTTAAGGCTATGTTTATGGATACCAACCCAATACCCGTTAAAACTGCCGCCTGGATGTTGGGCCTTATTGAGGAAAAATCCTTCCGCCTACCTCTTTGCGAAATGTCGCCCGAAAAGGAAGAAAAATTGAGGGAGGTTTTAAAGTCCTACGGCCTAAACGTGGTTCGTTAAATTTTAAAAATCCTCTTTGAGGGCGTTTTCTATTTGCTCCTTTATCCGTTCTTTTGCTGTGCCACCGTAAGTAATTCTTCGGTCGGCCACCACGTGGGGTTTTAATAACTCCAGAGCATCTTCCTCAAAAAGGTCGGAAAATTGCTTTAATTCTTCCAATGTAAGTTCTTCCATTCTTTTACCCTTTTGGACTACGTAAGCGACCAAAGAACCCACTATGTGGTGAGCTTCTCTAAAGGGAACCCCCTTTTGAACTAAGTAATTTGCTAAATCCGTTGCAAGGGTTAGGTTTCCAGCATTCTCCTCCATGCGGTCTTTTTTGGGTTTTAACCCTTCGATGATTTTTTTCATTCCCACCAAAGAACCTTTTAGGGTTCTTATTGCATCAAATACAGGTTCTTTATCTTCCTGTAAATCCCGATTGTAGGACATCGGTAAACCTTTCATTACCGTGGATAGGGCTACGTAATCCCCCAACACCCTACCTGTTTTTCCTCTTATAAGTTCCAAAACATCGGGGTTTTTCTTATTGGGCATAATTGAGGAGCCGGTGCAAAGTTTATCGGGTAAATCCACATATCCAAACTCTTCCGATGCCCAAATTATTAAATCTTCCGCAAGGCGGGAGAGATGGAGCATAGTAATGTTGCAGGCGTTAAGAAACTCTAATAGAAAATCTCGGTCGGCGGTGGCGTCCATAGAGTTGCGGCTAACGCGCGCGAAATTCAGATTTTCGGCCGTATAAAACCTATCGAGGGGAAAATCTACCCCCGCCAAGGCTCCGCTTCCCAAGGGACAGCTATCTAAACGGCGGTAAACGTCCAAAAAGCGTTGGGTATCCCGAACGAACATTTCCCGATAGGCTAAAAACCAGTGGGCCAATCTTATAGGTTGGGCCTTTTGTAGGTGGGTGTATCCGCTTACTATTATGTCCACCGTCTGTTGGGCTTTTTTGGTTAGCTCCCTTCGGAGGTCTTTGAGTAGGTTTAATATCTCCTCTATTTGTTCTTTTAAATAGAGCCTTTCGTCGGTGGCTACTTGGTCGTTTCTACTGCGGGCGGTGTGGAGTTTTCCCCCTACCCTCCCTATGCGGTTGGTAAGTTCTTTTTCTATATTCATATGGACATCTTCCAATTCCCTTTTCCATTGAAAGTTTCCTTTCTTTATTTCCTCCAAAATTTGGTTCAAACCTTCTATTAGTTTTTGGGCTTCTTCGGTAGTCAAAACACCCGCCTTTAGGAGGGTTTTGGTGTGGGCTATACTTTGTTGGATATCGACCTGAGCCAGCTCCCTATCGAAGGATACGCTTTCGGTAAACTCTTCCACAAATTGGTCGGTGGATTCGGAAAATCTTCCACCCCAAGGTTTGTTTTCGGATAAACCCATCAGGAAGTTTTATTAAAAGGAAAAAATACCCTTTAAAGGTTTTTCTTAAAAATTAAATCTCCCACCTTTTGGGCACCTGTTTCTTTTACCACCGGGGGGCATTTTGCCGTAAGGAGGAAGTAAATTGTTTTTCCTTTATAACCGCTTAGGCTTTCAAAATTTGCTTGACCTTTGCTTATTATTAAGTCGGCGGATTTAAAGGCTTCCAAAAATTCGGGTGAAGCGTGTTCTAAATCGGTTCCAACGCGGTCATTTCCGTTGGTGATAACTTTGCATAGGGAGGTCATAGAAACTTCTTCGGCATCTTCGTAGGTTGCGTCGTTCAAAATAGGGTCACCTTTAACAACATAGACGACCTCTTTACCTTCCTTTAAAAGTTCCTCCACAAGGAATTTATCGAATACTATTTCCCCCGCGTTGTCGCCCAATATTAAAACCTTTCGGGCTTTTTCTAAATCTTTCCTAAAGGTGGGATAATCATCTACGGTAAATTCCTTTTTTAGGTTTTCCTCTATTTTTTTATAGGCTTCCTCCTCCGACAGTATTGCAAAATCTAAAATGTTCCCTATGGCGGATAGTTTTAAAGCTGCCTTCAAACGGTCGGGGGCTTTTTCTAAATATTCCTTTTTAAGGATTGGATAAAGCTCCAACGCCTTTTGGTTGGAAATTTTTTTTATCTCCTTAAAGGGGTCGGGTGTATTGGTTAGTTCCTTAACAAATTTTTGGATGTAATAGGCATAGTAGGCGGGAGATTTATCGAACCTTTCAAAGGAGGCTAAATATTTAACCCCCGCTTGGGCAACCTCATAAAGTTTTTCCTGCGGCAGGGAGAGTTTTTTAGCGGCGTTTAGGCCTTGCTTTATTAGACAGGGAATACATTCGGGATAGGCTTTCATAGGGTTTTTTTATTGTCGTCAAGAAAGGGAAATTAGAACCCCACCCTAGGTTTTAAAATTCTTTTATCTCCTTTAAAAGGTTGTAAAGTTCGTTAGGCAACTTTATAGGTTTGGAATTTTTTATCACGCAGTGGGTGGTTTTTCCCTTTGCTTTAAGTTCCCCTTCTACAACTACGGTGTAGGAAAAAACAAATTTAACCCTGGTAAGGTCTTCTAAATTTAGATGAACCTCCAAAAGGTCGTCGTAATAGACAGGCCTTAAATATTTAGCGAAGGCATCTATTAAAACAACTTCAAAGCCCTTTTTTCTTAATTCGGAATAAGGTAGCCCCAAACTTCTTAAAAACTCTCCGCGGGTTTCCTCAAATAGGCGGAAATAGTTGGAATGGTGCATAAATCCCTGGGCGTCGGTTTCGTAGAAGTGAACCCTTCGGCGGTAGGTGAACATTTTAAGTAATTTCATCGGGCTCCTCGGCAAGATTTTTAGCGTCGTCCACAAGGGCGGTTTTGTTTAGGTCGGTGCCGGGGCAGTATAACCTACAAAAAACAAAGACGACCAGACCTAAAACCAAGCCCCAGAAGGTTACCATAAAAACCAAAGCAACGCCGTGCATAGTTTTTCTATTATTAAAAAATCGACACCTTGCGGGTCTATTAAGAAAACATGAGACTTAACAATGCCAAAGCCGCAAAAATTAAAGCATCGAACCTATCTAAAAATCCCCCGTGGCTACCCAAAAGGTTGGAGCTATCCTTTACCCCAAAGGAGCGTTTAATAAAACTTTCAAACAAATCCCCGAAGACGGCTAGAAAGTTAACAAACAACCATTGAAAGATATTTATAGGTAAACCGAAAAAGATAGAAAAAAAGGTTCCTACAAAGGTTGCCGCCAACAATCCACCTATAAACCCTTCTAAGGTTTTTTTAGGAGAAATCAACCTAAAAAAGCTTCTTTTTCCAAAATTTTTTCCAACATAGTAGGCAAAAGTATCGTTTGCCCAAGTGGCGAAAACCAAAACTAAAACCAAATAGGGGTTTATATTGTGAAGTTCCACCAAAGCGGTAAGGGATATTCCCCCGTAAAGGGTGGCCATTACCACCGTCGAAAGGGTATTGAAACTATAGTAGCCTTCCTTAAGAAGGATAAAATAGGCATAACCCAAGGCCGCCAAAAAGGCAAATAAAATACCCGCGTAAAGGTTTATTAAAGAAAACAAAAACCCCAAAGGGACTATATATTTCAAAAAACTTTTCCGGGTAATAAGGGCCAATTCATAACCAAAAAGGGAGCTAAGAAAAAATAAAGAGAGCTCAAAAAGGGGTGAGGGTAAAAAGATAACCCCTAGGGTGGTTAAACCTATAAGCAAACCTGCCGTTTCCCTTTTTTGGAGAAGCTTTTTTAACAAATCCATTCTTGGTTAGAGTTTATAGCTCTTGAACTAAAAGCGTTAACACCTTAGAGCATTAAGCCAGCTATGGCTGCTATTGTGCTGGGCTAAGGGTTAATGGTTATGCGCTAACCCATGGCTTTCAGCCATGGTGCTAGTGTAGCAGGGTATTCTTTAACTTTCCTTTACCTTTAAAGGGCTTTTAACATTTTTAACAATGAAAGGTAACGAATTTAGTGGTCTCAGAACCGACCTTTACGAACTTACAATGGCCCAAATCTATTTAGAAAAGGGATATACATCGACGGCGGTTTTTTCTTTGTATGTTAGAAAACTTCCCCAGGAAAGGAATTTTTTAGTTTCCGCGGGTATTAATGAACTCTTAAAACAACTACCCGAGTTTAAATTTTCCAAAGACCAACTGAAGTATTTAAAAAACTTAAACCTTTTTAAGGATTGGTTTTTAGACTGGTTGGAGAACTTCCAATTTGAGGGAAATATTTATGCCATAGACGACGGAAGGATAATCTTCCAAGAAGAGCCGATTATTCAGGTAGAAGCCCCCTTGCCGGTTGCCCAAATTTTGGAAACCTTTGTGATGAACTTAATTCATCGGCACACTCTCTTAGCATCGAAGGCGGCAAGAATATACGCCGCGGCAAAAGGACAAATCCTTGTAGACTTCGGCATGAGAAGGGCCCACGGCTTTGACTCTGCAATGGCCGCGTCGCTTTCGGCCCTAATGTGCGGTTGGCATTCCACCTCCAACCTCGAAGCGGGAAAACTCTACAACCTACCCGTAAGCGGAACGATGGCCCACTCCTTTATTATGGTGTTAGGAGAGGAAGAAGCCTTTAAAGAGTTTTATAAACACTACCCTCAAAAGGCTATCTATTTAGTAGACACCTACGATGTTTTGGAAGCAATAAAGAAAACCATTAAGTTGGCAAAAGAAGGTTATAAACCCCTCGGGGTAAGGATAGACAGCGGAGATATACCAACCCTTGTTAGAGAAGTTAGAAAAATGTTAGACCAAGAAGGGCTTACCGATGTCAAAATCATCGTCAGCGGCGGGGTAGATGAATACCAAATCCACGAGTGGGAAAAAGAAAATTTACCCATAGACGGTTACGGTGTAGGAACAAAATATGTAACCTCGGCGGATAAACCCTACTTGGATATTGCCTACAAATTGGTGGAATATGAAGGAAAACCCAAATTTAAACTAAGTGAGGGTAAAAAAACCTATCCCTTCAAGAAACAGGTTTACCGTTTCTACAACTCCCAAGGAAAAATGGAAAAAGACAAAATAACCCAATATGGAAAAAAATTAGAAGGCCAACCCTTGGTTAGGTTGGTTATGGAAAAAGGAAACCTCTTAAAGGAACCGGAAGATTGGAAAAAAGCCCGAGAAAGGTTTTTAGAAGATTTTTCCCGCCTACCCGAGGAACTAAAAACCATAGAGAAACACCACTACAGGGTGGAAATAGATGAAATGCTTCACCCCGAGAGGTTTTTAAAGTAGTTCCCTTTATGTTTTAATTTTTAATGGTTTTAAAACCCTATTCGAAAGATGATATTTTTAACGCCCTAAGGGAAGTTATAAAAGAACCCCACGATGTGATTTTTATTTCGGGAAACTTAGGGGCTTTGGGGCCCCACGGTTTTAAAAGCAAAACCGAATTACTCGACACCTTTATGGAGGCAATATGGGAGATAAGCGGCCCAGAAACCACAATTATGACCTCCACTTTTACCTTAAATTTGGCCAACACCGATATACCTTTCGATATAAATAAGACCCCCTCCATGCACGGGGCTATAGCAAACTATTTCCTTCAGCGGCCCGATAGGGTTCGAAGTATGCACCCCTTTACCTCCTTTGCCGCAATAGGGCCCAACGCTGAATATTTGTGCACCAATAACAGCCGATTTTCCTACGGAATAGATAGCCCCTACGACCGAATGCTTTCGATGGAAAACCCTTTAACAATAAGCGTAGGGATGCCTCCAAATTTAACCTGCAGTATTATTCACCACGTTGAATTTGTTATGCATGTTCCTTACCGATATATAAAAGAGTTCTATCATCCCATAGTAAAAGAGGACGGTAGGATAGAAAGGGAAAATTTCTATATGCACGTTATTTACCACGAGATTTATAACCTCATAAAAAGAGACAGGAACAGAAAATTTTTCCGCCACTTCCGCCAGAAACATCCTTTATATGAAACATCTTTAGGAATAGGTAAAGTTTATAGCTACAAAACGAGGGACTTTTTTAATTCCGCAATAGAGCTTATGAAAAAAGATATCTACAGTTGGTTGGAAGAACCACCTCCTATAAGACCCTACAGGAGGTAATTTTTTATCCTTTCTTTTTATGGAAAAACTCTTAAAGTTCTGCTTTAAAGGTTCTAGAAACTATCTGCACAGCACCGATGTTTTCAACACCATGCTTTCCCTTTTTGGGAAAAATATAAGCAATATAGACTTTTCCTTTTACAGGATTACCGATAAAAATATCCTCCTCACGGACATTAAACCTTCTTCCAACGAAAGTTTGGTTTTTACCTTTTCCTTTCAGAGGAATAAAGAAAAATTCACCTATTACGGTTTGGAAACTAAAACACCTATCGACTGCCGTTATCCCTACGATGAGGACGCTATAGTGGCAAACGCCCTTTTAGACCTATCCCAAAAATGTGCAATTTTAAATAGTTCAACCAAGTATAGTTTTATAGAACACTTAGTAGCCCTTACCAAGGTTATGCATTTAAATTTTCTCCCACCCAATAAAGGGAAATGGTTTTTTGCACGGCTCCAACTTTTGGAAGTTCCCGAAAATTTCTTACCTCTTAAAGTTTGTTTAAAACAAAAGCTTGGTTTAAAACTAACCCGTTCGTCGGTTTTCGTTGACGATAAACTTTTGGGGTCGATATATTTTTCCCTCGTGGGGGAAAAATGAGCTTAGGAATCCAAGAAATTGGAGTATATATTCCCGAAAAAAGAATTTCTAACTTAGAGCTTAAAGAAAAATTCAATATAGACGATACCTTTATAGAAAAAAAAATCGGAGTTAAACAAAGGGCGGTTAAAGAGCCTACTGAAAAAGCTTCCGACCTGTGCGTGAAAGCCTTCGAAAATTTAAAACAAAAAGTAGACATCAATAAGGACGAAATTGACTGCTGTATCGTTGTTACCCAAAACCCCGATACCCCTATACCCCACACCTCGGCTATAGTGCACGCAAAGTTAGGATTAAAAGAAGACTGCGCCTGTTTCGATATATCCTTGGGATGTAGCGGTTATGTCTACGGGTTGGCGGTGGCTCTCTCTTTTATGGAAAAGATGGGATTAAAAAAAGGTTTGCTGTTTACGGCCGACCCCTACTCCGAAATTATAGACCCGGAAGATAAAAATACGGTCTTACTATTTGGCGATGCCGCCACCGTAACCCTTCTATCGGAAGAGGGAACTTTAGCCTTAAAAAAGGCTCTCTTTGCAACCGAAGGAAAAAATTTTGAAGCCCTAACAATAAAAAATGGAAGGCTATATATGAACGGTAGGGCCGTTTTTAACTTTGTCCTTACAAAGGTTCCCAACCAAATTAAACGATTGTTGGAGGAAAGCAAACTATCTTTGGAAGATATAGATTTATTTCTGCTCCACCCTGGAAGCAAATATATGGTCGATATGTTAGCCGGCCGTTTGAAACTACCTAAGGACAAAGTTCCTTTTGATATGTTGGGTTATGGAAATACTGTATCCTCTTCTATCCCAATAATGTTGGAAAAATTTTTACCGAAAAAGGATATTAAAAGAATTCTGATTTCGGGCTACGGTGTAGGTTTATCTTGGGCTTCCGCTATTTTGGAAAGGGTTTAATTGTTTTCCATTTTTTGGTTTACATACTCCACAATTGCATTTAAAGTGTTCAACTTTGGAATATCCTCGTCGGGGATTTCAATATTAAATTTCTCCTGGAGGAGCAGAAATACGCTAAGCATATCCAAGGAGTCTATCCCCTGAGTAGCCAAATCCTTGTTGGGGTCCAAAAAATCAACTTTATCCCTAAGCATATCTATTTCTTTCATAAGTTCCTTCAGTTGGTCTAAAGTAAACTTTGCCATCAAAAGTTAGTTTAGCATCTAATAATCCTAAACTTGGATAGCAATATAACTCTTAATGGAAAAAATTTCCGAAGGCCAACAAATGCACGACCTAATGAAAGAGCTCTTTCCTATTACCCGCAGTATTACAGGCGAAGGGGTAAGACAAACTTTAAGAATCCTAAAAGAAATCCACCCCGAACTGGAAATAAAATCGGTTAAATCCGGCGAAAGGTGTTTCGATTGGATTGTTCCCAAAGAGTGGAAAATAGACGATGCCTACCTTTTGGAGGTTGAAACGGGTAGGAAGGTTATCGACTTTAAAAGGAGCAACCTCCATGTTGTCAACTACTCGGTGGGGGTAGACAAAACCCTAACCTTTGAAGAGTTAAAAAATCATCTCCACTACAGGGAAGATTTACCCGACGCCATTCCCTACGTAACTTCTTACTACAACCCCTATTGGGGCTTTTGTTTAACTTACAACCAATACAAGGAGCTGGATAGAAATAAAACCTACCGCGCGGTTATTAAAGCCCGGCATTTTGACGGAGAACTTAACTATGGGGAATTGGTTATAAAAGGTAAAAGCTCCAAAGAGATATTTTTTTCAACCTACATTTGTCACCCTTCGCTGGCCAACGACAACCTTTCGGGGCCCGTTTTGGCCACCTACTTGGCAAAGTGGATTAAAGAGAACTTAAAAGATAGAAATTTCACCTACCGTTTTGTTTTTATTCCCGAAACCATAGGGGCTATCTGTTATCTCAGTCGCAATTTAAAGCATTTGAAGGAAAATGTGGTAGCCGGGTTTGTTTTAACCTGCGTTGGCGACGAAGGCAGTTTTTCCTACCTGCCCAGCCGCTACGGTAATACTCTGGCCGACAAAGTAGCCTTAAACCTATTGAACTACGACCCCTTGGTGGGTGGAAATTACAAAAAATATTCCTACCTCGACAGGGGCAGCGACGAAAGACAATATTGTGCCCCCGGCGTTGACCTGCCCGTTTGTTTAATTATGAAATCCAAATTCGGGGAATATAAGGAATACCACACTTCTTTGGATAACTTAGATTTTGTAACCCCCAAAGGTTTGCAGGAAAGTTTCGACCTATACAGGAAGGTTATAGAAGTTTTGGAACACAACAAGGTTTATAAAACAACCGTCATTTGTGAACCCCAAATGGGTCGCCGAGGACTTTATCATAAAATTTCCCATAGGGGAAGAAAAGGTTTTGTCAAACTCCTAATGGACTTTTTAGCCTATGCCGACGGCACCAACGACCTAATAGATATAGCCAATATTTTGAAGGTTAGCGCTCATTCTCTTATTGAAGTGGCAGACCTTTTAAAAAGACACAACCTTATAGAGGAAGTTTAATCTTTTTCCCCTTAAAACCATCGGGAGGAAACCTATGGAAACCCAACAAAAGCGGATAATTTTGTTCTCCGGTAAAGGTGGGGTAGGAAAAACCACCGTAGCGGCCGCAACAGGATTAAAAAGTTCCGAGTTAGGTAAAAAAACTATAGTCCTTTCTCTGGACCCGGCCCACTCTCTGGCCGACAGCTTCGATATCGATGAAGAAACCCGACTTTCCGCTAAAGGACTTCCTATAAAGATAAACGACAATCTTTATATACAAGAATTGGATATTCAAGAAGAGTTGGAAAGATGGTGGGGTGAAGTAGCCCGCTTTTTGGAGCTATTATTTAACACCACAGGTTTGAGCGATTTGGTTTCCCAAGAGTTGGCTATTCTTCCCGGAATGGAAGAGGTTACGGGGCTTTTATACATCAACCACTACTATAGAAAAAGCGATTTCGAAGTTATTATTCTTGACCTACCACCTACGGGCGAAACCCTCCGCTTTATAAGCATGCCAACAATCCTTAAGTGGTATATGAAAAAAATCTTCCGTGTAGAACGCACTATTATGAAAATAGCGCGCCCTATAGCGGGACGAATGACCGATGTTCCCCTTCCCGACGAAAGTTATTACAAATCTCTAGAAACCTTTTATGAAAACCTTAAAGGGGTGGACGAAATCCTTATCGACCCCGATATAACCTCCATAAGGCTGGTAACAAACCCCGAGAAAATGGTTCTTCGCGAGAGCATAAGAGCCTACACCTACTTTAACCTATTTGGGATTAACGTCGATGCGGTAATAGTTAACAAAATTTTCCCCAAAGAGGTTATCCAAAGTTGCCCTTCCCTTAAAGGGTGGTTGGAAAGTCAATATAAATACCTTGAGGAGATAGAAGCCTATTTCAAACCCAAACCTATATTTAAAGTTCCCCACGCCCAAAGGGAGTTGGTAGGTATAGAGGGCCTTAAGTGGGTCGCGGAAAAAGTATATCCCAACACAGACCCAACAAAAGTTTTCCACAAAGAGCAACCCTATCAGTTTGAACAGACCGAAGAAGGTTATCTACTAAAAGTAAAGCTTCCCTATGCGGAAAAAAAATATTTAGACCTCTACAAGGTCGGTGAAGAAATAGTTATCCGTCTTGGGAATGTGAAAACCCACATTATGCTTCCCAAAAAGTTAAAAAATAAAGAACCTGTTTCCGCCCGTTGGGAAGAGGGTTATTTAAAAATCCTTTTGGCGTAGTTCTCTTTTTTAATCTTCCAACCTTAAATTGTTTTTTGATGGAAGAGAAAACCACAAAAGAAGTTGTTCCAAAAGAAAAACTTCTGGAGTTTATATGCAATGCTAAAAAACCGCCTTCTTTTACCGAGATAGCCAAACACTTTGGTATTACCAAGAATGAAAGAAAACTCCTAAAAAAGGAACTCAAAAAACTAATGAAAGAAAACATTTTGGCGGTTAGAAAAGGTAGATATATCTGTCCTCAAAAGGAAGAAAAACAAAAGGAAACCTCTAAAGGAAAAAAGACTACGGAAAAAGAGAAAAAAAGAATAGTTGGAACGGTAATAGCCTACCCGGCGGGGTTTGGATTTTTACAATCGGAGGATTTGGATAAAGACCTCTATATCCCACCCATAGAAATGCAGTATCTCCTCCACGGGGACAAAGTTTTAGCCGAACCCAAAATTTATAAAGGACGCCCCGAGGCAAAAATAGTTAGAGTTCTAAAGAGAGCAACAAAATATGTTCTTGGAAGGGTAACAAAAGGGAAAAAGGATTGCCTACTAATCCCTATAGACAGCAACCAACATTTACGATTCATTCTTCCTAAAAAAACCTGCAATGAACTGCGTCAAGGGACGGTAGTAGACTGTGAAATAACCAAATACCCGACCAAATCGTCCCCCGGCAGGGCAAAGGTTAAAGAAGTATTAGGCCACCCTGACGAGCGTTCCCTAATAGTCGATATTGTCATTCGAAAATACAAACTGCCCACCGACTACCCCGAAGAGGTCAAAAAGGAAGTTGAAGCAATACCCGATGAAATTCCAAAAGAGGAAATAGAAAGGCGGAAAGATTTAAGGGAGCAAATATGCTTCACCATCGACCCCGAGAGGGCCAGAGACTTTGACGATGCGGTGGCTATAGAACGCACCGACCAAGGATACCGTTTATGGGTTCACATCGCCGATGTCTCCCACTATGTAAAACCGGGCACCAAGCTCGATGAAGAAGCCTTCCGCCGAAGCTTTACCTTCTACCTTCCCGACAGGGCCCTTCACATGCTACCCGAAAAACTTTCGGCAAGGGTTTGTTCTCTGCGTCCCAATGAGGATAAGCTGGCTTTCACCGTAGAAATGCATTTTGACAAAAACGGTAATTTGTTGGATTACGACATTTATGAAAGTGTAATAAGGAGCAAAGCAAGACTTACCTACGACCAAGCCCTAAGGTTAATAATAGGCGACCCCGGACTGGAGAAAAAATATCCCCACGTTGTGGAACCCCTAAGAATAATGGCCGAACTGGCACGGATTCTGAATAAAAAACGTTGGGATAGGGGTTCTATAGATTTTGACCTTCCCGAGGTGGAGGTTATTGTTGATGAATTCGGAGAACCTACCGCCGTTGTTCCCTACGAAAGACACTTTGCCCACAAACTAATCGAAGAATTTATGATAGCCGCAAACGAAACTGTTGCCATGCATATGCAAAATATCGGTTATCCCTGCCTCTATAGGGTGCACGAAGAACCCGACCCCAAAAAGGTGGAACAACTTTTAGAATTGCTCCAAGGCTTGGGTTATCAAATTAAAAAGGTTAAACCTCCCTACCATCCGAAGTTCTTCCAGCAAATACTCGAATACTTCGAGGGTAAACCCGAAGAGATGCTGGTTCGCTATCTAACCCTAAGAAGCATGAAAAGGGCCTTTTACAGCCCCGTTAATATAGGGCACTTCGGGCTGGCTTCCGACCATTACCTGCACTTCACTTCGCCCATCCGAAGGTATCCCGACCTTATAGTTCACCGCCTAACAAAGATGGCTTTAAAAGGGGAAATTCCCGACTACAAATATTGGGAGGAATACCTAACCTACGCGGGCGAATATTGTTCCTCCCAAGAGCGGTTAGCCGACGAGGTTGAAGAAGAGGCTGTCGAAAGGTTAAAAATCCGTATGTTGAAATCCTATATAGGCGATACCTTCGATGGGATTATCACCGGAGTTCACCCTTACGGGTTCTTTGTTGAATTAAAAGACTTTATAGTGGATGGATTGGTGCCTATAGAAACCCTTAAGGATGACGAATATATATTCGACGAACCCAATCACCGTTTGGTAGGTGCAAAAACAGGCAAGGTTTACCGTTTGGGCGACCCCGTAAAGGTTAAGCTTGTAAGAGCCGACGAAGAAAGGATGGAGGTAGATTTTGTCCTTGCCGAGGAAGAAGAAAAAGAAAAACAACCTGTATAAGGACTTTTAACTTTCTATTTCTTTTTTCCACTCTTGGGGCACTCCAAAGTTGTCCCTAATATGGCCTTCACCTAAAACCACATATTTGGTTATGGTTAAATCCTCCAACCCCATAGGGCCCCTAACGTGGATTTTGTCGGTGGATATACCCATTTCTGCACCTAAACCGAATTCATTTCCGTCGGTAAATCTGGTCGAAGCGTTGGCATAAACCGCCGCACTATCCACAGTTTCAAGAAACTTTTTTACATTTGTGTAGTTTTCCGAAATAATTCCGTCGGAGTGTTTGGAGCCGTATTTTTCTATGAAAGCTATAGCCTCGTCCAAGCTCTCAACAATTTTTATAGCCAATATAAGGTCTAAAAATTCTTCATAATAATCCTCTTCGGTGGCCTCTTTTATAACGGCCTCGGGGGGGAGCTTAGCATTTTTTAAAATTTCCATTGAAGGTTTGTCTACCCTTAATTCAACCCCCGCCTTGGTTAGGAAATAGGCCATTTTGGGGAGAAACTCTTTTGCTATATCTTTATGGACAACAAGGTTCTCTATAGCATTACAAACCGAAGGCCTTTGAACTTTAGCATTGAAAACTATATCGTAAGCTTTATCTAGGTCGGCGTATTTATCAACATAGAGGGAACAAACACCTTTGTAGTGTTTTATAACGGGCACGCGGGCGTTTTCGGCAACAGCCCTAATAAGGCTTTCCCCACCCCGAGGTATGGCGACATCTATTAAACCTTCCATTTTTAGAAGTTCCCAAACCAATCGGCGGTCGGGGTTGTCTATGTATTGGATAGCCTCTTCGGGGAAGCCTGTTTCTTTTGCCGCCTGCTTCAGTATATTAACCAATATTTTGTTGGAATTGATAGCCTCCTTTCCACCCCTTAGAATTATTGCGTTGGAGGATTTCATACAGAGGGAAGCCGCTTCTACGGTAACATTGGGGCGGCTTTCGTAAATTATGAGAATCAAGCCCAAAGGAACCCTCATTTTCCCTATTTTCAAACCGTTAGGGCGGGTCCACATCTTTTCGATTTTTCCGACGGGGTCTTCCAAAGCGGCCACATCTTTTAGAACCTTAATCATGCCATCTATACGCTTATCGTTAAGCAGGAGGCGGTCTATCATAGCTTTGGAAAGCCCCATCTGTTTGGCCGTTTCTATGTCCTTTTGGTTTGCTTCTTTTATTTCTTCCCTTCGTTGGTCTATTAGTTCGGCCGCCCTTAGGAGGGTTTTATTTTTTACCTCCGTTGTTAGAGACATTAAATCTCTTAAAGTAGAACGGGCTTTTAATACCTTGTTTAGGAGATATTCCTTTAGCTCCTTTTCTATGGTCATAAATTTGATTACTTTATTCGGAATCTATGATTTCTTAGATTCTTAGGTTGATTGGATAATAGGAGAAGTGGAGGCGGTGGGATTCGAACCCACGACCTCCTGCATGCCATGCAGGCGCTCTCCCACTGAGCTACGCCCCCTTCTCCTCTCTAATAAATCAAATAATACAAAAAACAGAAGCTGGAATTTGTGATTTTTATTCTAAAATAATCCTTTTAGGTAAAATCTGGGAAAGGGTATTTAAGTTGTTAGCGTTGGGTAAAATCCAATAGTCGGGCGAGAGGAGTATTTCATAAATATCGCCGTTATCCATTCGAAGGACTATTTTGGTAGGAGCTCCATTTTTAGGGTCGGCCATTTGGGATAATAACTTTTTCAGTTTTTGGATATTTTTATCGTTTATTTCCTTCTCTTTAAGGACTATTTTTACACTAACCTCCTGTTGGAACTCCTCAGGTTTAAGAACCCTTTTAACGATAACTTTTTTATTCTCCGTTTCGGGGTCTACCGATACATAGCCTTCGATAATAACTATTTGGTCTTCTCCCAGTTTTGTTTTGTATTCCTCGTAGGTTTCAGGAAAGACTACACATTCAACCAGTCCTGTTTTATCTATAAGATTAAAAACTGCCATATATTTCCCGCTGCGGGTTCTTTTTTCTTCAAAATCGACAACTACGCCCGCCAATTTTATTTCGGAAATGTCTTCCTCATGCAAATCCTCTATGCGGTAGGGAATTTTCTCCAAGATATATTGGTATTTATCCAAAGGGTGCCCGCTGATGTAAAAACCTAAAAGTTGTCTTTCCTTTTTTAGGATTTCCAGAAATTCTTCCACATTTTGGATTTTTTTCTTTTTCCTTTTTGGGGCAAATAGGGTATTTTGTCCCACTGCAAGGGAGAGTTTGTCCTGAGATTCTACCTTTCTAAGGAGTTCCTCTCTACTTTCTCCGGTGAAGTCGAAGGCCCCCGCCGCTATGAGGGCTTCAATAACTTTTTTATTAACTTTTCTAGTATCTACTTTTTTTATAAAATCGGCCAGGGATTTAAATTTACCGTATTTTCGTTTAGCCTCTTGGATGGCTTTAGCGCCCTCTTCACCGACGCCTTTTATTTTTGCCAAACCGTAGCGGATATATTGCTTACCGTCTTTCTCTTCTATTGTGAAATGTATATCCGATTTATTAATATCGGGCGGCAAGAGTTCGAAACCGAAAAGTTTAGCATCCTTAATTAGAGAAATGAATTTGTTTTGGTTTTCTTCGGTGGATAGTTTTACGGCGAAAAAGACACCGGGGTAGTAGGTTTTGAAAAATGCAGTTTGGAAAGAAAGGTAGGCGTAAGCGGTGGAGTGGGATTTATTGAAGGAATAGGAAGCAAATTTTTCTATACTGTTCCAAAGTTCCTCGATTTTTTTACGGTCTTTTCCGCGGGCAACGGCACCTTCTATGAATTTGGTTTTCATTTTCTCAATTAGCTCGATGCGTTTTTTTCCAATACCCTTTCTTAAGGTATCCGCCTCTCCGGGGGTGAAACCAGCGAGAACTTGGGACATTTTCATAATCTGTTCCTGATATATACAGTTATGACAAACAATTCCATTACCGATAAAGTTGTGCGTTTCTTCTACCTCCAGGTCATAAACTCTTTCTTTTCCCTTATAGGTTATTTCCTTTATTGGGATGAAGTTTATTTCCCCATTAATGTGTTTTTCTAATTCCTTATCCTTTAAAAGATTGTTAATTTTTTTTACGACCCTTAAAGGTATTAAAGGATTCTTGTTTCTAAAGAAGGCACTTCTCGATACTCCAGTTAAATCACTAAATTTTCTTTTGCTGAGATTTTCACTTTTTATATGAGCAAGGCTTTTAGCTAAAATTTTCTTACGAGAGTAAACCAAAGAGGGTTCCCG
>JAADES010000051.1 GCA_013153315.1 Aquificota bacterium | reverse complement strand
ACCCTCCCCTAAAGGGGAGGGATTAACGCTTTTAGGGAAAACCTTTTGCGGGAGGTCTTAAAAATGAAAACCCTTCTTTTGGTTTTGGCCATTTTAGCTCCCCTCTTAGGCGGGATTATTTACGGCCTAGAAAGGAAGGTCAAAGCAAGAATGCAAAACCGAATGGGGCCCCCTATTTTGCAACCTTTTTATGACTTCTTCAAATTGGCAGACAAGAGACCCTTGCAGGTTCATTCCTTCCACACCCTTATGGGGATAGCCTTTTTCTTGGCCGCTTGGTTTGCAGTTTTCTCTCTAATGGTGGGCCCCAACCTATTGGTGGCCATATTTTTACACGTCTTAGCCTTGCTATTCATTACAGCCGGCGGTTTCAGCGTTAAATCCCCCTACAGCGTTATGGGAGCTTTGAGGGAATTAACCCACATATTGGCGGCCGAACCTATTTTGGTTTTTGCCGTAGTGGGGCTATATCTGGCCAGCGGCTCTTGGAATGTTATCGATATTCTCCATTCCGAGCCCCCACCCCTACTAAAAATGCCTTTGGTTTTTGCCGTGTTGTTGTTGACCCTACCGATACTATTAAAAAAATCACCCTTCGATATTTCCGAAGCCCACCAAGAGATTATCGGCGGTTGGGAAATTGAATACAGCGGTATTTACTACGAGGCAGTATATACCGCAAAATGGCTCGAGTATGTCTTTGTCTACTTCATAATCTTCCTTTTCGGGGGAGCCAATTATTTACTCGGTCTGGGGTTGGTTCTATTGGCCTTCCTTTTTGTGGCACTAATAGATAACTCCACCACAAGGTTAACCATCCACCATATGGTCAAGTTTTCTTTGGGAGTTTTGCTCCCCTTGGCGGCCTTTAATGTTTTCTGGGTTGCCCTTTGGGGGCATTAATTTCTCCCCTTTTTCCCATACAAGGGAGGGTTGAAAATGTTTAAGTTCCTTAAAAGGTTTAGAAAGAAATCTCCCTGGATACTTCACTACAACACCGGTAGCTGTAACGGTTGCGACATAGAGATTTACGCCTGCTTAGCACCCAAATACGACATCGAAAGGTTCGGAATGTTAAATAAAGGTAACCCCAAGCAGGCCGACATTCTTCTGGTCACAGGCCCCGTAACCAAGAGGGCAAGAGCAAGACTTTTGCGCATTTATATGCAAATGCCCGAACCCAAAGTGGTGGTCGCGGTGGGTGCCTGTGCCTGCACCGGCGGAGTGTTTAGACATATGTATAACGTTGAAAATGGCGTAGACCGCTATATTCCGGTAGATGTTTACATTCCCGGCTGTGCCGCCCGTCCGGAAAACATTATTGCCGGCATAGAAAAAGCAATAGAAATTTGGGAACAAAAATCCCGCGACCGGTTGGAACTTCCCAAAGTTTGCACCAAAACCCTCGATGGTAAACAGCCCATAGACCGCAGGCAAATCGTTGAAGAGCTGGTCGGCAAATATACCGAAAAGCTAAACCCCGAAGAACTTCTTTGACGGAGGTTAAAAAATGAAAAACTTTCAAGAGGAAAAAATAACACCCGACCAACTGAGGGAAAAAATAAAAAGCTTCTACAAAGAGGACGAATGGCACTTCATAACCATAAACGGAACCGATACGGGTAAATCGATAGAGGTTAAATATTTCTTTGCCAAATACGGTAAAAAAGAACCCGTTTATGCCCTAAGCTTGGAAATAGATTACGACCAAACCCTACCCAGCATTACCGATCTTATACCATCGGCGTGGATAGCGGAAGAAGAGCTTTATGACCTTTTAGGGGTAAAGGTAGAAAAAGCAAAAGGTGGAATTTTCTTAGAACCCGATTCCCCCAAAGCGCCCCTAAGAAAAAGCTTCCAACCGAAGGAAAAATAAGGAGGAACTCCAAATGGGTAAAAAATTTGTTGTTCCCTTTGGAAGTCAGCACGTAGCCTTACCTGAACCAATAAGATTTGTATTCACCACCGAAAACGAAATAATAAGAAACGTAGCGGTAGATTTCGGCTACGTCCACCGAGGTATAGAAAAGGCCTGCATGTCCAAGTTCAAATATACCCAAGTGCCCTATGTGGTGGCTAGGGTTTGCGGTTTGTGCTCTATTTCCCACGCGTCGGGCTACTGCTTGGCGATAGAAACCCTAATGGATATAGAAGTTCCCAAAAGGGCGGTTTATTTGAGAATAATCGCCCATGAATTGGATAGAATTCACTCCCACCTATTTGCGGTATCCCACCTTTGCGAGGTAGCAGGTTATGAAAACCTCTTCATGCGGGTAATGAGAGACCGCGAACTGGTAATGGAATGTTTGGAAATATTCACCGGCAACAGGGTTCAATACGATTTCGTTACCATCGGAGGGGTAAATAGAGACTTAACAAAAGAGGTTTACGAAGAATTAAAACCCCGCTTGGAGGAATTGGAAAAAAGATTGCTCCAACTTAAGGAAATTTTTGAAAAGGACTATACCCTCCAAATGAGGTGGAAGGGGGCGGGCGTTATTACCAAAGAGATGGCCCAAAAATACAACGCCGTGGGCCCCATAGCCCGAGCTTCAGGCTTAGCTACCGACTGTAGGGTAGAGTTTGGCTATTTCCCTTACGAAGAATTGGGTTATCGAATGGTTCTTTACCACGAGGGGGATATATGGGCCCGCAATATGGTAAGGGTGGACGAAAGTTTGGTCTCCATAGAGATAGCAAAAAATGCAATGGATAACCTACCCGAGGGAGAAATAAATGTAAGGGTAAGGGGCAACCCCAACGGCGAAGCCTTGGTTCGTTGGGAGGCCCCCCGCGGAGAACTCCTCTATTACGTAAAGGGCAACGGCAAACCCGTTTTGGAAAGACTAAGAATAAAAACTCCCACCTTCAGCGTTATACCGGTAATGAAAGAGCTCTATTACAACCAACCCTACGCATTGGTGCCCGATATAACCATAAGCTTCGACCCCTGCCTATCTTGCACCGCCCGATAAACCTTTATTAGGAGGAATAAAATGTTAAAAATGTTCTTTTATTCTTTAAAAAATCTTTTTTCTCCCCCCGCCACCCTCGAAAAGGGAACCCCACCGCCGAAGAATTACCGAGGAACAATCCTTTACTTCGAGGAAACCTGCATTTACTGCAAAAAATGTGAAATGGTCTGCCCTCCGGGGGCAATAATTTTTACCTACCCCGAAGATGGTTCCAAAAAGCTAAAGTTTCACTACAACCCTTATCTGTGCATCTATTGCGGCGAATGCGTTAGGGCCTGCCCCAAACCGGGAACTTTAGTGCAGGCCGAAACACCTTCGCCCCCCGCCACCGCCGACCAAAAACCCAACGACCAATGGTTTGAAATTGAAAAACTTGCGGTTGAGAGCAAAAAGAAATGGCAAGAGGCCCGCAAAAGAATGAGGGAACAAAAAAATAAGAACCAACAGTAGTTTTTTTTATTTTTTCTTGCCCTTCTTAGAAAAATAAAATTCCCCCTAATGGGAAATAACAAGTTGACCTTAAGGGGTAAAAAATTAAACCTTCTAATACCTGAAGAGGAAATTAAAAAGAAAGTTAGCCTTCTGGGGGAGCTCATTAACGATTACTTTCCCAAAAATGAACCCTTAATAGTGGTGGGACTGCTAAAGGGTAGCTTTGTATTTGTTTCCGACCTTGTTAGGGCAATAAACCGTCCAACCTTGGTGGATTTTATGGTTGCCTCCAGCTACCGAGGAACCCAAAGTTCGGGAAATGTTCAAATAAAAAAGGATTTGGATTTTGATATAAAGGGGAAAAATGTCCTTTTGGTGGATGATATCTTGGACACCGGTCGAACCTTTAAAAAAGTTTTAGAGCTTCTCACTCTAAGGGAACCTAAAATTTTGAAGACCTGCGTTTTGTTGGATAAACCCTCCCGCAGGGTGGTTCCAATCGAAGCCGACTTTGTAGGTTTTAAAATTCCCGACCTCTTTGTGGTTGGTTACGGTTTAGATTGGGACGAGTTGGGGAGAAATTTACCTTCCATATATTTCCTTTCCGAGGAGGGTTAACAAAAGTTTCCTTTTCCATCCTTCCTATGTATTAGGGAATTAATATGTTCTCTTAGGAAATGGAAACCTTCCTCGGTAAAGGACAATATTCCCGAACGGTCAAGGAAATAGAAAATAAAATTTCCCTCCTGAAGGAGATTTGCCAAAAGGTTGGTTATTCCTACGAGGGAAAGAACCTATCCGACCTTCTCAATCGGTTGGAAAACCCCTTTATGATTACCGTTTTTGGTGAGGTAAAAGCGGGCAAAAGCTCCTTTCTTAATGCCCTTTTAGGAATAGAAAACCTCTGCAAGGTAGATATAGATATATGCACCGACAAAATAACAGTCATTAAATATTCCCCCCAACCCTACACCAAGGAACTAAACGATTGGTTGGTGGAAATCGGGGTTGATAACCCCTTTCTAAAGGGGTTGGTGGTTGTAGATACCCCCGGTATAAACTCGGTAATTCAACACCACGAGGAAATAACAAAAAATTTCCTACCTAAAACCGACGCCATAATAGTGGTAATTTCCGCCCTTAACCCTCACACCCGCCCAATATGGGAGTGGGTGGAAAAGATAGCGAAGGATTTCGGAAAAAAAATAATATTTGTTCTCCAGCAGAAAGACCTACTTTCGGAAGAGGAACTTAGAAAAAACCTAAGGAAGGTGGAAGAATATGCCCGAAGGGCGGGTATAGAAGACCCCAAAATCTTCCCGGTATCGGCAAAGCTCTATTTCCTCGGGAAGGAAAACGAAAGCAATATTCCCCTTGTTAGGGAATTTATTAGAAAACACTTTACCAACAAGGAAAAACTAAAGCTAAAGCTCCGCAGTGTGCAATATGAACTTATAAAAGAATACAAAAAATGTTCCCAATATATAGATGAACTATTAAAGGAGTTAAAACAAAACAAAGAGAAACTCCAAGAGAGCCTGTCCAAATTAAATAGAAACCTAACGTTGATAGAGCTTCAAAAACAGCTAATTTTGGACAGTTTAGAAAATTTCCTTCAAAAGTTGGAAAGGGAAACTATCAACCTTTTGGAGGAAAAAATATCCCTTATAGACCTCCTTTTTAGAAAGGAAAAAATAAAGGAAACCGTGGAGAGTATAGCCAAAAAGGTTTCCCATGAGTTGGATGAATACATTGAAAACAGCCTTTTACCGCGGGTTCAATACTTTGAAATAGGAATTCTAAATCCTGCAATGAAAGAGGCACTTAAAAATTTGGAAGATTTTTCCGAGCTTTACGCCAAAATAAAGGGTTCTCCCCTACCCCAAATAGAAACCAAGGATTTGGCCAAAAAAATAGAAAAGGCGGTAGGTTCCTTGCAACCTCCGAAAGTGGAAGACGCCATTACGGTAGCCGGAGGCGGCCTTTTGGCGGGGTCTTTGATGATGCTTTTAACTTCGGCTACCTTGGTTGATATTACCGGAGGCCTGCTGAGTGCCCTAAGCCTCGTAGGCGGGTCTATGGTTTTAATGAAAAAACGCAAGACCTTTTTGGAAAAAATCCATAACCTCTTTGAGAGAGAAATAAAAGAAAACCTACGTAGGGAATTTGAAAAACTCGTTTCCCGCAGAGTGGAGGAAACAATAGGAGTACTTCAAAAGTTACTTCAAGACCGCATAATCCTTGCCGAGGGACAAATCAGTCAATTGGAACAACTAAAGGAACAACTTAATAAAAACCTCGCAGAGTTGGAAAAATTAGTCGTTTCCTAATAGATTTTTCTTCTAATTAGTTTTTCCTTACCCATCAAGGAATATATAGCTTTCAAAGCCGTTTGGAGGAAAATATAAGCAAATTTAAACCCCAAAAGGAGGAAAAATATGGAAGAAAAAATCCCTACAGGTTTAACTTTTGATGACGTTTTATTGGTTCCCCAGTATTCCGAAGTATTACCCCACGAGGTTGATATATCGACCTATATAACCAAAAAGATAAAGTTAAATATTCCCATCCTTTCGGCGGCTATGGACACCGTAACCGACTACCGAATGGCCAAAGCCATAGCCCGCGAAGGAGGTATAGGAATTATTCACCGCAATATGTCCATAGAGGAGCAGGCCGAGCAGGTTAGCCGTGTAAAACGCTCAGAAATGGGGATGATTTTAGAACCGATAACCATTTCCCCCGAAGATACCGTTAAGCACGCCCTCAACCTTATGGCCCAATATAAAATCTCCGGCCTGCCCGTAGTCGACCAAGAGGGTAAGGTTGTCGGAATAATTACCAATAGGGATATACGCTACATTGCACCCACCAACTACGATAAACCCGTTAAACACTTTATGACCCCCAAAGAAAAACTAATAACCGCCCACCCGGGTATAACCTTGGACGAAGCAAAAGAAATTTTTGCCAAATATAAAGTTGAAAAACTTCCTATTGTTGACGAAGAAGGCAAACTAAGAGGCCTTATAACAATAAAAGACTTAGAAAAAAGGGAAAAGTATCCCAACGCCTGCAAAGATGAATTCGGAAGGCTAAGGGTCGGTGCGGCGGTTGGAACAGCACCCGAAACCTTAGACCGTGTGGCCGCTTTGGTAGATGCCGGGGTAGACCTAATTGTTGTGGATACCGCCCACGGCCACTCCAAAAGGGTTTTAGAAACGGTTAAAGAAATAAAAAAACACTTTCCCGAACTGCAGGTTATGGCGGGAAATATTGCCACCAAAGAGGGGGCCCAAGCTCTCATAGATGCGGGAGCGGACGCTATTAAAGTTGGAGTAGGCCCCGGTTCCATATGCACAACCCGGGTAGTTGCCGGCGTAGGGGTTCCCCAAATTACCGCAATAATGTGGGCCGCCGAAGTTGCCAAAGAATACGGAATACCCGTAATAGCCGACGGAGGAATAAGATTTTCGGGAGATATTGTCAAGGCCTTGGCGGCGGGTGCAAACGCCGTAATGTTGGGTAATCTCCTCGCAGGAACCGAAGAGGCCCCCGGCGAAGTGGTCTATTACCAAGGAAGGGCCTACAAAGTTTATCGCGGAATGGGCTCTTTAGGAGCAATGATGTCCCGCCGCAGTGCCGACCGCTACGGCCAAGAAAAATTGGAAAAATTTGTTCCCGAAGGAATAGAAGGAAGAGTTCCCTACAAAGGAAAACTGTCCGATGTTATCTACCAATTGGTGGGCGGTCTCCGTTCGGGAATGGGCTACGTAGGGGCTAAAAATATAGAAGAACTCCAAAAGAGGGCAAAATTTGTAAGAATTACCTGGGCCGGTTTCAAAGAAAGCCACGCCCACGATGTGCAAATAACTAAAGAGGCTCCCAACTATTGGGTTGAGTAATTTTTTTCCTTTAGCTGTTTTATTTATTTCTCGATTTCCAAAATTAGTTGAACTCTAGAATTCCTAAGAAAGTTCCGAGCTTTTTTATATTTCCTTTTTAAGGTCACAAACCTACCTTTTCCATATTAAGGAGGAGCTCTATGGAAACCAAAGAAGGTTTAATTTCTAAAGTTTTAGTCCCCGTCGATTTTTCCGATATTACCGATGCCGTTATAAAAACCACTAAGTTCATAGGGGAAAAATTCCAACCCGAGGTTTACCTTCTACATGTTATTTCTCCCTTGGTTTATGTAAGTATGCCCGAATCTATGGTGGTCGATGTTATAGACGCCTCCGTTATAGAGGAAATAGAAGAATTAAAAAGACAAAACGCGGAAAAATTTTTAAACTCCCTACAGGAGGAATTAAAACCTTTAAAAACCATTCCAATTATAGAAATAGGAAATCCCCCCGATGTGATAGTGGAAAAAGAAGAAGAACTAAATGTGGATTTAACCATTTTGGGAGGCCACCAAAAGGGGTTGGTTGAAAGGATTTTGCTCGGTAGCACCTCCGAGGCTGTTGTAAAACATTCCAAAAAACCGGTTTTGGTGGTAAAAGGTCACGCCATAGAGAAGCTGGAAAAGGTGGTTATAGCTTACGACTTTTCCGAAACGGCCGACGCAATGGTCGAATACGCATTAAAATTTCTAAAACCCTTCGGCAGTAAGGTTTATTTAGTCCACGTGGATGAGGAAATAGATATTCCCATCCTCGAAAGGTTGGGTTTAGATTTAGTTAAACAAATTAAGGAGAAAAAGCTTCAATACCTAAACCAACTAAAGGAAAAATTTGAAAAGGAAAACCTACCCTGTGAGGTTATTTTTGTAGAAGAACGGGAAGTAGTAGAAGGAATTTTGGAAGTGATAGAAAACGGTTCTTATGACATGGTAATGATAGCTAACAAAGGTTTATCCGGCCTCAAAAGGATACTTATGGGAAGTGTTAGTTTAGATGTTCTAAGAAAATCTCCTATACCCGTTTTCGTTTATAAAAAATCTCACTAATATACCTTTTCTTATAAATTTCCTTTCCCCTTCGGGATTTATGGCCCTTAACCTTTCTATCTTGCTTTAGCCCCCCAAAATTCGCTAAAATATACCTTTTGCGTTTAAAAATTAAAGAGGAGGCACATTGGCATGGCCAAAGAGAAATTTGTAAGGGAAAAAGAACACGTAAACGTAGGAACAATAGGGCACGTAGACCACGGAAAAAGCACATTGACATCG
>JAADES010000023.1 GCA_013153315.1 Aquificota bacterium | reverse complement strand
TTATAGCCACTTAGTGGAATTGAAACAGTAGTATTTTGTTAGCATCATCAGACCCAATCCCGGTTTTATAGCCACTTAGTGGAATTGAAACTTGATGTAATCGGTTCTATCTCCCAACACGGTTTTTATTAGTTTTATAGGCACTTAGTGGAATTGAAACAGCTATTTCTATTTTGGATAGCATCATTGATGAAGAGTTTTATAGGCACTTAGTGGAATTGAAACTAATGGAAATTGTTCAATTAATAAAACGTTCTTAGGGTTTTATAGGCACTTAGTGGAATTGAAACAGGGTTATTGGAAAATAGCAGAAAAAGAAGGTTTGAGTTTTATAGGCACTTAGTGGAATTGAAACAGTTTTGATAGTGCGACAGTTGCCCACAGTAGGTTATGTTTTATAGGCACTTAGTGGAAGTGAAACATAAATGTGTTTAAAATAATAGTGTCGGAGTTGTATCCTTGTTTTATAGGCACTTAGTGGAATTGAAATAACAAGTCTAACATCACCTTATGCTTGTCGGTGTTGTGTTTTATAGCCACTTAGTGGAATTGAAAGAGTAAAATTGAAACTAAAGTAGTTCCAATTCTTTCATTTTCTCCTTTAGAAGTTTTAAGTTATCTTCCACCTTTTGGGGGTCTTCAAATCTAAACTCCAAAAGTTGTGCCCCGGGGTCTATGGATTGGATTTGTCTTTTGAACATATCTTTGACGGTAAAATCATAAACATCGAGCGCTTTTTCGGGCGTAACTTGGTCGGTTTTAAGTTTTAATATGTTTTTACGCTCATCACCCGTTTCCAAGTTTTTGGTTATAAAAAGGGCTTTGGTAGTTTCTTCACCCGCGGGTTGGTAAATCAGTATCAAAGAATAACTTTCATCGCTAAAAGGTATTAAATAGGCCGAATAAAGTTTTTTAATCTCTTCGCCAACCATAGATTAATTAATTAATCCCGGTTAGTCTAAATAGCGATTGTTTCTTTTCACTGTTTTTCTTAAAACAATATTTATGTCAAAACATACATATAACGAATTTAAAATCACCTACCTTAGGATTTCTCTAACCGAAGCTTGCAACTTTCGATGTTTATATTGCAAAGCCCGCGGTGAGGATTTTCTAAAAATTGAAAAAAACCTTTCGGTGGAAGAAATTTCCAACCTCGTTAAGGTTTTGAGTAGATACGGCCTAAAAACTGTAAGATTTACCGGGGGCGAACCCCTTTTAAGGAGAGATATTGAAGAGATTGTTAAAAATACCTCCCCTTGGGTGGAAGATATAGGGCTAACCACCAACGGGTTTTTGTTGAAAAAATATGCAAAAGCCCTTAAAAGGGCCGGTTTAAAAAGGTTAAATGTTTCGGTAGATACCTTAAACCCTGAAAAGTTTGAACAACTTACCGGTGGAAATCTCTTCAAGGTTTTGGAAGGTTTGGAAACCGCCAAAAGGGTCGGTTTTAAGAGCATAAAGCTAAACACGGTGGCTATAAAAGGTTTTACCACCTTTAAAGATATAGATGAACTACTGGAGTATTCGGCAAAAAACGGTTTCCACCTTCGGTTTATAGAACTAATGCCGGTGGGAGAACTTCCCTTTTTTAGGGAAGATAGATTTTTACCCCTTTCGGAGGTTCAGGAATATATAGAACAAAAATATGGAAAGTTAATCCCTCTTCAAAGGGAGGGAAGTAAAGCGTCGAAGGATTTTTATTTACCCACCTTAGGGATAAAGGTAGGTTTTATTAAGTCGATAACCGAACCTTTTTGCGAAGGTTGTTCCAAACTAAGGTTAACCCCTGATGGAAAAATCCACTTCTGTTTAAGAACCGACCACGAGGTGGATATAAGGAAATATCTAAAAGACCCCCGTAGTTTGGAGGAATTTATTCCAACCCTTTTAAAGTTGAAAGCCGAAAGCAATGATTTTATTTCCAAAAAGGGTTTCGGATGGTTTATAAAGGAAAAGACGATGGTAAAAATAGGGGGTTAACCTTTTTAAGGATTTTTCCAAATACTTATTAACCCTTTAGATTATTTTGAAATTTTTAACCTTTAAAGGAATAGGTCGTCGATATCGATATCGTCGCTCTCGTCGTCCTCCGATTGCTGGGCATCCGCCGAGGAAAAAATGGAAAATCCCCTTGTTTGGAGGGCTATGTTTTTTAGCTCCTTAAGGTAGTTTTCTATTTCATCCAAAGTTTGGAGCTTTATATCCGCTTCCTTCTTTTGTTGAACCGTTAATAAACCCGACCATTTTAGTTTTTTTATTGCTATTTTTGCCAACCTGACGCGGGTAAACACCTGTTGCCACTCCCCCCAAAAGGCGGAGGTGTTAAGGGGATTTTTAACCGCAAAGGATTGAAGTTTTTCAACCTCTTCAAGGATTTTTAGCTCTAAATTTTCCATCGTCTTAACTATTTAAGATAGAAGAAAAAAAAGAACCTTTTGTAGGTTAGCGTCTTTTATTTGTTTATCCTCAATGGGAAGATTTAATTTCTTTCGCACAAAAAGAGTTTTCTTAACAATACCGTCGCATAACTGCCGGGGGGCAATATAAAGGAAACTTTAACGGTGGAACGACCTAACCGTTTCATTTTTAAATCCTTCGGTAGGGCTATAGCCTTCCGAGTTCCGTCCGAAAAGAGTTTGATTCCTATTCTTTCCTCATTGAGGATAGAAGGGTCTAAGCCTTCCTCTTTGAGAACCTCTTCAATAATCCTTTTTATTTTTGAGTTTGTCGGGGGATATTCAATTCCTAAATAGGGAATCTCCAAATCTTTAATTTCTTCGAAAATCTTATCGTTCATCCGCGTATAGAAGGCGTAAGTCCAGTCCTTTATGCCCGAAGGCACCAAACAGTGGGGAAAATAGCGGGTTATAAACCTATGTAGGTATCGGTTCCATAAATAACTTTGGTAGGTAAAAACAAACATTAGCCTTATGTTCTTGGGCAAAGCCATAAAGGCCTGTTTGTAAGAAACCCCCCTCGCCAGCTCCTGAACAACCTTGCGTTCGTAGGTTGCCGCCTTGGGCATGGCCTGCAAAAATGCCATCCACTTACCCCAAAGCTTTTTTAAGGTTCTTTTCATTTTCCAATCGCTGTAAGAGAGCAGATATTCCTTTAGGGCTGCTTCGTAGTCGTGTTTTAAAAGGTGTTTGATAATAAATTCCTTGGCATTTTTTATAGAGCCAAATCTCTGTTCACCAAAGTAGTTGGCAAAACCGTATTTGGAAATAAAAGGAAGATTTTCCTCCGCCCGACGTCGCTCGGCCTTGGAAACTTCCCGAACAACTATTTCAAAATAGTTTCCTTCAAATTTACCCAACTCCAAAGGTTGGTCGGAAAAACCAACCAAGGTTAGTTTGTAATTTTCTCCTACCACCTCGGGGGGAGGATTTTTTAACCCTTTAATGGCTATATATTGTTCTGTGACAGCATTCTTGTCCTTCAAACCTGCAAAGGTGATATCCTTTACGGGAACCCGAAAAAGTTGGGCCAGTTCTCTTATAACATCGATGGTGTTTCGGTCTATTTTCTTTAACCTATAGTAGGCATAAGTTCCCTCTTCCTTTAAAGGGATATTAATCAGTTCTTTAACGTAAAAATCTTTAGGCTCCTTTTTTAATTTGAACATCTAAAGGAATTTATTTATTTCCTCCCTCAAAAGTGCAGGTTGGTTTTTGTTATCATTAAGAAAAAATTTTCAAAACCCTTTGGAGGGAAAACATAAATGGCTACCGAAAAAAGTGTTTTGTCTTTGTTGGACAAACCCAAAGTGGTAGGTAAAAAACAGGTTTCCCCCCGCGGTTATTTTATGGAAATATACCTACCCTTGGTGGCCAACAATGCCAAACCCGGCCAGTTTGTTACCATTCAGGCCACCGAAATGTCGGCACGCCAACCTATGCAGATAGTGGACACCAACCCCGAAAAAGGAACTTTCTCCATATTGGTGGAAGCCTACAACCGCAGCACGGTGGAATTGGTTGAGCTTTTCAGCGAAGGAGAAGAGCTATTCAACGTGGAAGGCCCCAACGGAAAACCCTTCCCCGTGGAAAAATACGGGACAGTATTGCTAATCGGCCACGGCTGGGGAGCAGGGGCAAACTATCCTATAGCAAAAGCCTTAGCAGATGCCGGAAACGAAGTGTATATAGCAATCGTGGGCGGAAGCAGAGAGAACATCTATTGCGAAAGCGAATATAAGCAACTATTTGGCGAAGACAAAGTTAGCGTTTACACCGAAGACGACGAATACGGCAAAGAGGGCGGGGTAGTTCAAGCGTTGGAAGATTTCATTAATGAAAAAGGACAACCCGACTTGGTGGTCTTTGCCGGCGGAGCTTCCCACGGCGAAATGTTGGCCGAAGCCACTAAAGAAAAAGGAATTAAAAATCTATCCTTGGTGCCTTCGTTGATGCTATGCACCAGCGGATTGTGCCTAACCTGCCGCGTAAAAGTTGGCGACAAAATGGTTATGAACTGCATCGAAGGGCCCTATCTAGATGGAAACCAAGTCGATTGGAAAAATGTAACCTTCCGCACCGGCTACTACTGGGATTTAGAAAAAGAAAGCTTGGAATACTTCCTTAACAAGCTTTTACCCAAACTAAAAAGAAAAAAAGAGAAAAAACAAAACCAATAAAAGGAGGTATAAAAAATGGCCATAAGATGGTTGGATAGAAACGAAACCTGCCTTTTACCTCCCGAAGTAAGAAAGAAAACCTTTAAAGAATACGATTTGGGCTATACGATAAACCAACTTTTGGACGAATGCGACCGCTGTATTTTCTGTAGGGACTACGACAAGAGATGTAAGGCCGGCTGTCCTGTAGGCAACGACATACCCGTATTTATAGACCATGTAGAAAAAGGCGACCTTATAGGAGCTTACAAAGTATTGCTTAAAACAAACCCCTTCCCCGCAATAACCGGAAGGGTTTGCCCCCAAGAGAGACTTTGTGAAGGTAGCTGTATCCTAACCTACGACACAGTAAGAAAGAAGAAAAATAAAGGTCTGGCTGTAGGTATCGGAGCAATAGAAAGATTTATCGGCGATGCCATAAGAATTAGCGGAATAGAAATAGATGAAGAGATAAAACCCGATACAGGCAAAAAGGTGGCCATAATCGGAGCGGGCCCCGGTGGACTAACTGCAGCTTACTATCTAAGAAAAGAGGGCCACGAAGTCCACGTATTTGACGCCCTTCCCTACATAGGCGGCGTAATGATGTACGGAATACCCCCCGAAAGGTTGGACAGAAGTGTCCTTGAATGGGAGGAAAAACGCCTAAGAAAAATGGGTATAAAATTCCATCTCGGGGTTTTGGTGGGACGCTCGATAACCCTCTACGACCTATATAAAGACTTCGACGCCATAATACTGGCCACTGGTAGCGGAAGAGGCAAAATGATGGGAATTCCCGGCGAAGACCTCAACGGCGTTTATACCGCAATAGAGTTCCTAACCCGCGTTAATATGATGAAAGCGTACAAGTTCCCCGAAAGTGCAACCCCCGTTAAGTTGGGCAAAAGAACAGCGGTAATCGGTGGGGGATTTACAGCCGTTGACTGCGTTCTGGACGCCATAAGGTTGGGCGTGGAAACCCACCTCGTTTATAGAAGAACCCGCGAAACCTCTTCCGCCAGAGATGTAGAATGGGACCACGTGGCTGAAGAGGGGGCAATTTTGCACTGGCTCACCCAGCCTATAGAAATAATAGGGGATGAAAACGGAAACGTAAAAGGGCTAAAGTGCGTAAAAATGCAGTTGGTGGAAGACCCCAACGGCGGCCGTCCCAGACCCAAACCCATCGAAGGTAGCGAACACATAATAGAGGTTGACAGCGTAATATTTGCCGTTGGTCAGGACGCCAACCCCACCGCCTACGAAGGGGTCAAAGAAATTCAAACCAACAAATGGAACAACGTAGACGTAGATGACCACTTCAGAACCTCTTGGAAAGGAGTTTTTGCCGTCGGTGACCTCGTTAACGGTGGAGATACCGTCGTTAGGGCTATAGCCCACGGTAGAAAAGCCGCCCAATACTGCCACGAATATTTAACAACCGGCGAATGGCCCGAAAATTGGGAAGCCCATCCCAAACCTTGGACTCTGTAAAGTTTTACCTATATCGGGTAGGAAATTTAAAATAATTCCTCTTTATGTTAAGGTCTATTTTTCTTATTCCCTTTTTGGTAATACCTCTAACTACCTTTGCTACTCAAGAAGAAACAAACAACCCCAATGTTAAAGCAATAAGCGTTCCAATTAAATTGGTGGATGCTACGGTGGCCGCCGTCAACGGTGAACCTATTTTGTTGTCAGATGTTAAACTTTATCGATTATTGTTTCCCCACACTTCACCTAAAGAGGCCCTGCAGAGGTTAATAGATATCTACACCGTAGCCCAATATGCCCAAGCAAGGGGGATAAGCATACCGCCCCAAAAAATAAACGAGATTGTTGAAAATTTTGCCTCTTCCCAAGGAATGACGGTCGACCAACTTTACCAAGAGTTGGAAAAGGCCGGTTTAGGTGGTAGTGTATTTACCAATTTTTTGGAAAAGTATAACCTCTACATCGCGGCAATACAGTTGTTTGTTCTAAAACCCCTTCACGAGAACAAAGAAAAGTTAGAACTCCTTATAGCGGAAAGAACTAAAGAGGTTCCCCTTTACGAGCTAACAATATTAAAAATCCCCAAAAAGGTGGCGGAAAAATATACCGACCTCTTGGTTTCGGAAGATATTAATAAAATTTCCCAAACCTTAGGTATAAAACCTATAAACCTAACGGTGGAAGCCCAAGCTTTGAAACCCCAAATAAGGGAAACTGTTAAAAGACTATCCCCCGGGCAGGTGGATTTTGCCGAAGATAAAAATTACCTCTATGTGGTAAAACTTAACGGAATTAAATACAAACATTTCGGGGATAAAGAAAAAATTATCAAACAGATAGAGGAAGAAAAGATTAAAGAGTTTGTTCAAAGGTTGGAAAAAGAGGCTGTTATAAAGCTCCTTATTAAGGAAAATTCTTAATTATCCCTTAAGGAGCTAAACGTTTTCTCCCTTTTCTTCTTCTTCTGGCAATTATTTTTCTACCGCTCTTGGTGGACATTCTAGCCAAGAAACCGCTTTTTCTCTTCCTTTTTAGGTTGGATATGTGGGTTTTAATCCTTTCGGTGGCCATTTTAATACTCCCTCCTTGGGTTTTTAGACAAAGAAACCTATTTTAGTAGGGGAAGGATAAAAGGAGAAAAAGGTTTTTGTTTAGAAGCCAACTTTTCCGGATAGAACGCCGGTGAATAGTAGGATTAGTGCAATTAGTAGACCGTAAAGGATAGCGGTTTCGGCGAAAGCCAATCCGATGAAGAAGTATAGTCTTAGTTTGTTTTCAAGGTTGGGGTTTCTGGCGAGACCTTCCATCATACCCCTGGCGGTAGAACCGAAACCTACACCACCACCTGCGGCAGCGGCACCAACTGCAATACCCGCACCTACGGCAACCAATCCGAAGAAAATAGCCTTAGCCAAAGTTGCATCCATTCCTATTTACCTCCTATTAGTTTTTAACCACCAAGATGGGTTTATCTAAATGTTCTATAAGTTTACATAAAGATTTGTGTTCGATACAGCCTAAAACAAGTAAGTCGTAATCATCGGGAAGTTTATCTACAACGTTTTTAACTTCATCGACGATAGCTTCCACGGGAGGGTGTCTTTCTTCGGTTAGAGCTTCCCACTCGGAAACAATCGCTTTTATGTAGCGTTTTTTTAGCTTCTCGATATCTTCCTTGGAAACGGGCATTGAGAAAGATAGAACCCATTTTTCGGCGTGGTAAGTGTTTTCCAAAACGAGGATTATTTTTTCTATCTCATAACCTTGTTTGTAAAGGTTATAAAGGGAGAGAACGGACTTTTTACAAGTTCCGTTTTCGGGATTTAATATTGCAACTACTTTATTTCCCATATTAGTGAGCCTCCTCCGCTACAGCACCGGCAAGGTAAATAATGCTTAATATCATAAACACGAAGGTTTGAATGAAGATTGCCAAAATCTTTATCAAGATTAAGAACCACAAGACGGGCGGAGAGATTATAAAGGTTAGCCAGTGGGAAATTAGTAACCCGGTAACAACTAAAAGAATCAAAGAGCCACCCCTCATATTGGCGAACAACCTTAATGCCAAAGTAATAGGACGGGCCAAGTGGGACATTACCTCGATGATGAAGAAGAAGGGTGCCATCCATTTGATGGGGCCGAGAAAGTGCTTAATGTAGTTGACTCCGTGCTTTCTGATACCTTCCCAGTTGTAATAGATGAACACTATTAGGGCCAAAGCCAATGTGGTGTTCAAGTTTGCGGTTGGTGCGTCGAAGCCCGGTATTAGTGTAAATAGGTTTCCAAAGAATATAAACAGTCCCAGAGCCGCTATTAGGGTGGTGTATTTAAGCCCTTCCTTACCGATGTTTTCCAGCAATAGCTGGCGGATAAAGTTCAAATATCCTTCAAGAATCACCTGGCCCGCACTTTTGGGAATTGTTTTCGGTTCTTTGAATACATAAAGAACTCCCAAGGCTATCGCCATAGCCAGCAGGCCGAAGGCCACGTGCGTGTAGCTTACGTGCTCCATTTTTTCCTCCTTTTGGGGTTTTAATTACAAATTTTGAAATTATATAGTTGGCTCTCTTTTCTATTTCGCTACCTAAAAGGGTAAAAAATTTAAAAATTTCTCGAAAAGGTTTAAAAACTTATGACCTTTGAGAGTTCCTAAAATCTATAAAACCCATGGAAAGGGTCGATTTAATAATTTCCAACGGTTGGATTATTACCAACACCCCCAAAGGTCAATTTGTGGGAGATATAGCCATTAAAGGGGGAAAAATTGCTGAAGTTGGTTCCAACTTAAGGGAAAAATACCAAGCGGACAAAGTAATAGATGCAACAGGCAAAATAGTAGCCCCCGCCTTTGCCAATATGCACACCCACGCCGCTATGAACCTCTTTAGGGGTATAGGGGCCGATTTACCTTTAATGGATTGGTTAACCAAAGTTATTTGGCCCTTGGAGGGGGAATTTGTTTCTCCCGAATTTGTTAAAGATGGGGTTTCCTTGGCCCTTTTGGAGATGATTAAATCGGGAACAACCTTCTATTTGGATATGTATTTCTTTGAAGAATACACCGCCGAGGTTATAAAAGAAGCAGGAATAAGGGCAGGTTTGGGATTTGGTATTTTAGATTTCCCAACCAAGGTAGCTTCCTCTCCCGATGAATACCTCCAAAGGGTGGAAGAATTTATAAAAACCTTTAAAAGGGATAAAGATATCCTGCCCGTAGTTGCACCCCACGCTGTATATACCTGTAGCCCCGAAACTTTAAAAAAAGCTTTTGACTTAGCCGAAAAATATGATGTTCCCTACCACATCCATTTGGCCGAAAGCCAAGGGGAATTGGCCCAAGTAAAGGAAAAATATGGCACCACTCCCGTTAGACATATGAAAAACTTAGGATTGCTTAGCGAAAGGGTTATAGCCGCCCATATGGTCTGGTTGGATGAAGAGGAACAGGAGGCGGTGGCCCAAAGCGGCACCAAGGTGGCCCACTGTCCCGAAAGTAATTTAAAACTGGGTTCGGGAATAGCCCCTGTAAGCGACTATATCAAAAAAGGTATAAAAGTCTGCTTGGGAACCGACGGGGCGGCCTCCAACGACAACCTAAATATGTTGGAAGAGATGTCCACTATGGCCAAACTCCAAAAGGGGATAAAACTCGACCCCACCGCGCTATCTTCGGCCCAAGCTTTGGAAATAGCCACCGCAAACGGTTTTGAATCGGTAGGAATAAAAGCCGGCCGTATTAAAGAGGGCTACGATGCCGACCTAATTATCGTCGACGCCAATAAACCCCACCTTCAACCTCTCTACGACCCGACCGCCCAACTGGTCTATTCGGCCCAAGCGGGCGACATCGAAACCGTTATAGCCCGCGGAAAAATCCTTATGGAGAACTACAAAGTTCTAACCCTCGATGAGGAGGAAATTTATAAAAAAGCCCTCTATTGGAAGGAAAAAATTTTGAATAAACTCAATGGGTAATAGATAGTTTCTTACCTTTGTTGGTTTTCCTATTTTTTCTAAACCTCTTTCTATCTTAAACTTTTGGAGGAACCTACAATGGAAACTAACCATTTTCCAGTCCTTTTGGAGGAATCGGTTTCTTTGCTTACCGAAAATAGGGGGAAGATTTATGTAGATGCCACCGTAGGGTTGGGTGGGCATTCCTATGAAATCTTAAAAAGGAATCCCGATGCATTTCTTATAGGGATAGATAAAGACCCTTACGCCTTAGATAAGGCAAAAGAGAGACTTAGAGAGTTTGAGGGGCGTTTTGCCCTCTATCAAGCCGACTATAAAGATATAGACCTGGTATTAAAAGAAGAAGGTATTGAGGCCGTTGATGGCATTTTAATGGACTTAGGTGTTTCAATGCTCCAGTTAAAAACCCCCGAAAGGGGATTTTCCTTTATGGCAGAAGCTCCTTTGGATATGCGTATGAACCCCGACCAACGTTTAACCGCCTACGATGTTGTAAACCGCTACAAAGAAAAAGACTTAGCCCGCATCATTAAGGAATACGGGGAAGAACGCTTTGCCTACCGAATAGCCAAAGCTATAGTCTCCTACCGTAGGAAAAAACCTATAGAGACAACCAAAGAGTTGGCCGAAATTGTAGAAAGTGCGGTTCCCAAAGGGTTTTATAAAAAAATCCACCCGGCGACGAAAACTTTTCAGGCTATCCGTATAGAGGTAAATAAAGAACTCGACCACCTTAAGGAGGCCCTTTTAAAAATACCCCATCTGCTAAATCCCAAAGGTAGGGTAGCTATAATCTCTTTCCACTCGTTGGAAGATAGATTGGTTAAACACGCCTTTAGGAATTTTGAAAAGGAAGGACTTTTAAAGGTTATAACAAAAAAACCTATAACCCCTTCGGAGGAGGAAATAAAATTAAATCCCCCTTCTCGGAGTGCAAAATTAAGGGTTGCGGAGAAACTTTAAAGGGAAAAGATATCTATTTTTCCTTCGTAGATGGCCCTACCTACCACCACCCCGTCGGTAATTCCCATTAGTTTTTTTACATCCTCCAAGGAGGCAACCCCACCGCTGGCCAAAACAGGTTTTTTAACAACCTGTTTAATTCTTTGGTAGGGCTCAACATCCACCCCCGAAAGGGTTCCATCTTTTTCTATAACCGTGTAAAGGTAGCCCCAAATAGGTTTTTCCCCGTATTGGAGGGCAAACTCTTCGGGACTATAAAGGGAAGATTGCAACCACCCACCGACGGCCACTTTACCTTCCTTACTGTCTATAGAAAGAATTACCTTGTTGGGGTGTTGGTTTATTATTTCCTCAAAAAGGTCGGGTTGTTTAACTGCCAATGTTCCTATTACAACGTAGTTTATCCCTATTTGGTTTAAAAGTTTTTCTACCGCTTCGGAGGTTCTTATACCTCCACCCACCTGAAGTTCACAATCAACGGAATTCCTTATTTTTTCTATCACCGAAAGGTTAGAAGGTAAACCTTCTTTAGCCCCATCGAGGTCTACTATATGGATTTTTTTGAAACCTAGGTCGGCAAATTGTTTAGCTACATCGGCGGGATTATCGTAATAAACCTTCTGCTGGGAAAAATCACCCTTGTAAAGCCTAACAACTTTGCCCCCGCGTATATCAATGGCGGGAATAAGGAACTCTTTAAGAGAAATCATCCGTTAGGAATTATAAGGAGAACTTATATAAGTATCGGGGCGGCGGGACTTGAACCCGCGACCTCTGGCTCCCGATGCCAGCGCTCTGCCACCTGAGCTACGCCCCGTTTTTAATTTTTTTTATAAAAACTTAGTTTACCCCACCCGCGAATAAATGGAACCTTTCCGAAAGATGGAATATTTAAATTAGTTTATCTCCCACAATTGTTAACAAAATCATAAAGAAACCTTCGGTAGACTGATTAATTAAGATGCTACCGCTGTTGATAGGAGGAGTATCCCTATTTCTTGTGGTGGTAGGTTTTTATTTTTTCCTTGTAAAGTCAAAAGGAAGTTCTTCCCCGACCGATGAGGAGGAAGAATTAAAACATACCCTTAAGGAGGTCGAGGAAAGCGGAGGTTGTCCCGACTCCCACAGGAAGTTAATACTGGAAGAATATCAACACCTTTTGGAGGATGCCCAAATTAAATATAACGGAGTCCAAAACTTGGTTAAGGATAAAAAATTGCCCGCCGAGTTGGAAGAGGTTTATAAAAACTTCCTTAGGATTTACCAACTTATTAACGACATGAAAGGGGAAATAATGCTTTATCCTTCTTCCAACTGCAAGGAATACTTCCGCGAAAAGTTTGAGTTTTATGAAAACTACCTTAAGGAGCTTTATTTAAAACTTCTGAACGGGATAGAAAATAAATAGGAATAGGGAAAAGAAATTAATCCCAGTAAGCCTCGGGGTTTTCCAACGCTTCCCTTACAGTTTTTCCTATAAAGGCGGGGTTTTCTATAACTAGAACGCCCGCTTCGCTTAGGGCTTTCATTTTGGAAGCGGCATCTCCTTTTCCGCCCGTGATAATAGCTCCGGCGTGTCCCATTCTTTTGCCGGGGGGAGCGGTTATTCCCGCAATGTAGGCAAATACAGGTTTGGTTACATGCTCTTTAATGTATTCGGCGGCCTCTTCCTCCATAGTTCCGCCGATTTCACCGATTAGGAGAATAGCTTCGGTGTCGGGGTCTTCTTGGAACATTTTTATAACATCTTTGTGGGTGAGACCGGGAACGGGGTCACCACCTATTCCCACGGCGGTGGATTGTCCCAAACCTTCTTGGGTTAGTTGGAAGGCGGCCTCGTAGGTTAGGGTTCCCGAACGCGATACTATACCTATATTTCCGGGTTTGAATATATGGCCGGGCATTATGCCCACTTTAGCCTGTCCGGGGGTGATTACTCCGGGGCAGTTGGGGCCTACCAATATAACATCGGGATGCTCCTTCCTTAGGTAGTCTTTCACATACATCATGTCCTTTACGGGAATTCCTTCGGTGATACATACGATGGTTTTAATACCCGCGTCGGCGGCTTCCACTATGGCGTCGGCGGCGAAGGGTGGCGGAACGAATATTAGAGAGGTGTTGGCTCCTGCTTCTTTAACCGCCTCTTCTACGGTGTTGTAAACGGGGACTTTATATTTTCCTTCATCGTCCGTCCAAGTTTGGCCACCTTTTCCGGGGGTTACACCGGCCACTATTTGGGTTCCGTAATCCAAGCACTGTTTGGCGTGGAAGGAACCTTCTTTTCCTGTAATACCTTGCACCACAACTTTGGTGTTTTTATCTACGATGATAGCCATTTTTTAAACCTCCCTTTGTTTATTTGTTTTAATCCTCCCCCACAAGAACGAGGGGTTTTTCCTCTTCAAGGGCTTTAGAAACCCACCCCGAAAGGGTTTTTAAAGTTTCTATCTCCACCGAAAAAGGTATCTCTTCATTAAAAGAACCTTGATAGGACGGTTTGAATTTTTCTTCCAACTTTTGGAGTTCTTCCCTAAGTTGGTATAAACTTCCGACGGAACAGATTTCTATGTTTTTGTCCTCGTGTTGGAAATGTAAAGGTTCCTTTAATTCCTTTATTGGAAGGTATATTCCCAAGGTTTCGGAGAAAAATATTAAGCTTCCAAAGGGTGTTCCTTTTTTATAGCTGTCTATGTATTTAGCCAGCTTTTGGTCTTCTTCGGGATTTTCCAAATCTTCTATAAAAGAAGTGGAGGGGGCTTTACCATCAAAATGGATATGGGCAGCCAATCGTTTAAGTGCATATAGATATTCGTCGTTAATTCTTCCCAAGTATTTTATGTCGGAAAGGTCTAAGGAAAAGGAAAAGGGCTTGCCCAATATCTGCTGGATTGCGTATTCTATATCGGGCAAAAGGTGTTCACACTTTTGGGCAAAAGCCCCCCAACCTAAGTAGGCTTTCAAATTTAATCCCCCTAACTTTTAAGCTTGTTTGGCCAACTCTACGGCCTTTTGGGCTCCTTCCCACATATCTTTAACGGGGATAATGTTTAGACCGCTTTGGAGAAGTAATCTTCTACCCTCTTCGGCGTTGGTTCCTTCCAAGCGGGCGACTATGGGCACGCGGATTTCAACCATTTTGGAGGCCTCTATAATTCCTTTGGCCAGACGGTCGACCCTTAGAATTCCTCCGAAGATATTTATGAATACCACCTTAACGTCGGGGTCGCCCATTAGAATACGGAAGGCGTTGGCTATTTGTTCAACGTTTGCCCCACCTCCAACATCCAGGAAGTTGGCGGGCTCTCCGCCGGCCAGTTTCACTATGTCCATGGTGGTCATTGCCAATCCGGCACCGTTAACCATACAACCGATGTTTCCGTTGAGCTTAACATAGTTGAGGTTGTATTTTTTGGCTTCTCTCTCTTGGGGAGGAAGTTGTTCTTCGTCCTCGAGTTCGGCCAAATCGGGGTGTCTGAATAGGGCGTTATCGTCTATATCCATTTTTGCGTCGAGGGCAACCACTTTACCTTCTTTGGTTACCACCAAGGGGTTTATCTCCACGAGGGAAGCATCATTGTCTTTGTAAACTTCCCACATTTTGAGGAAAATTTTTGCCGCTTCCTTTACGGGGAGACCCAATTTGAAAGCCATTTTGCGGGCTTGGTAAGGCATTAAACCCAGTTCGGGGTCTATGGTTTCGATAATTATCGCGTCGGGGTTCTCTTTTACGATTTCTTCTATCTCCATTCCACCCGCGGCGGAAGCCATTAGGACGGGCTTGGACTTACTTCTATCCAAGGTGATAGCGGCATAGTATTCTTTGTCGATATTGGTAGCTTTCTCTATGAGAACGCGGGTAACGGGTTTACCGTCGGGGCATTGGAAGGTTTTTAGAACTTTGCCGAGCATAGAGGCGACGGCCTCTTCCAACTCGTCCATATTTTTAACGATTTTCACTCCGCCCGCTTTACCCCTACCGCCGCAGTGAACCTGAGCCTTTACCACGAGGGGAAATTCGCCCAACTCTTCGGCTATCTCTTTTGCCTGCTCTACGGTGAAGGCTACTTTACCTTCGGGCACGGGAATACCATACTTGGCAAATATTTCCTTTGCCTGGTGCTCGTGCAATTTCATAGGTGCACCTCCTTGTTTTTTTTTAAGCTTTAAAACTTTTATCACAAGCTTAGGGCTTTAGCTTTAATTTTGACAAACTTAGATAGGACTTACAACATAGCTCCTATTTTGGAACAAAAGGAATAATAAAAACCTTTTGGAGGAAAAATGAAGTTAAAAAAAATCCTTTTAGGGGTGTTGGCTTCTTCTTCCCTTTTGGGGACTTCCTTAGGTTGGGCTACTACAGGTTTTGAAAAATCGGAAAATAACCCTCTTTTGGTTCAGGAAAGCAACATTTTCCAAAATAGCACTTCCGAAGAGGAAAACCCCCAAGCGTGGAACGAATATTTATGGTTCAAGGTTTTTGCCCAGATTTACTATATAGCGAAAAATTTCTATGTGGAAAAAATTTCACCGCAGAAGTTAATAACCAACGCATCTAAGGGTATGCTGGAAAAGCTCGACCCCTACAGCGACTACTTTACCAAAGAGGAATTAAAAGAGTTTGAGGAAGATACCTACGGGGAATTCGGGGGAATAGGAGTAGAAATATCTATAGATAAAGGAAGGCCTATCGTTATCGCCCCCATAGAGGGAACCCCCGCCTACAAGGCAGGGCTGAGGGCGGGCGATGTAATTGTAAAAATCAACGGCGAGGATACCTATGGAATGTCTATCCTCGATGTGGTCAAAAAAATAAGGGGGAAACCGGGAACGGAGGTAGAACTTACTATTTACCGACCGGAAACGGAAGAAACTTTTACCGTCAAAATTAAAAGGGCCCAAATAAAAGTAAACCCTGTTAAGTGGACAATCATAAAACCCGACAACATAGGGTATATAAAAATTGTTCAGTTCCAACCTAATACGGCCCAGCAACTGAAAAAGGCCCTTGAAGAACTACTATCCCACCATGTTAAGGGTTTAATAATAGACTTAAGAAACAATCCCGGAGGATTGTTAGACCAGGCTATTAAAACGGTAGACCTATTTCTACCCCCCGACAAGGTGGTTGTTTCTATAAAAGGACGGATTGAGAAACAGGTTTACAAAACTTCCCAACCGAGCTTAGTGCCCTCCAACGAAAAAATAGTTATTTTGGTAAATAAAGGAACAGCCTCCGCATCGGAGATATTCTCCGGTGCGTTGCAGGATTACCACCGTGCAATCCTGGTAGGAGAAAAAACCTTCGGAAAATTCCGCGTTCAGACCCTAATACCGCTCCAAAAGGGAGAGTTCGGTGCGGTAAAAATAACAACAGCCTTCTACTACACCCCCAAAGGCCGAATGCTGGACAAGAAGGGAATAACCCCCGACATAGAGGTAAAAATGACCAACGATGAGTGGAAAAAACTTTACGAAACTCTTAGGGAGGAAAGAATAAAAAACAACATAGGTTATAACGAGGTAGTTTTAAACCGCAAATTGGACAAACCCTTGGATGTAGCCATAGAGGTTATCGAAGGAAAGTATCACCCCAAAGAGGAAAAAGAAAAAGAAAAAACTCAAGCGGTAGAGGTTGGCAAATAAAGCTTTCCTTTTCTTGGACTTTTTTTCCTCAAAACCAATATTAAATTTTTTGGTCTTTCGAACCTTACAACCGGTTTTTGGTTTGGAAATTTTTAAACCCTTTGAAGGAGGTTAGGATGTCCAAATCCCAACTGGAGGCTAAAAAGGAAGCATTCGAAGTGGCCAAAAGCTTTCTGGAAAAGAAATTCGGAAAAGGGGCCATAATGCCCCTCAAAAGGGCCGAAGAAAAAATAAAGGTTGAAGCGATACATACAGGGTCATATGCCCTGGATAAAGCCATAGGGGTGGGGGGTATTCCCAAAGGAAGAATTACCGAAATATTCGGCCCCGAAAGCTCGGGAAAAACAACGCTGGCCCTTCATGTAATCGCCGAAGCCCAGAAAAAAGGCGGTATAGCGGTATTTATCGACGCAGAACACGCCTTAGACCCCAAATATGCGGAAAAAATAGGTGTGGATGTTGAAAACCTTTATATTTCCCAACCAGACTATGGCGAGCAGGCCCTTGAAATAGCCGAAACCCTAATAAGAAGCGGGGCTGTTGATGTTGTAGTTATAGACTCGGTTGCCGCCCTCGTTCCCAAAGATGAGTTGGAAGGAAATATCGGAGACGCCCATGTAGGCAAACAGGCCCGCCTAATGTCCCAAGCCTTAAGGAAACTCAAAGGGGAAGTAAACAAATCCAAAACCGCCCTTATTTTCATAAACCAAATAAGGGAAAAAATAGGTGTTCTCTTTGGTAATCCCGAAACCACCCCCGGCGGAAGGGCATTAAAATTCTTTGCCGACCTACGATTGGATATAAGAAAAACGGGAGACATCAAAGAGGGTTCGGAAAAAAAAGGCTCCAAAGTCCGCGTTAGGGTAGTAAAAAATAAACTCGCACCTCCCTTCCAAGAGGCGGAATTTGAAATTTACTATGGGGAAGGGATTTGCAAAGTTTGCGATATCCTCGATACGGCGGTGGAGTTGGGAATAATAACCAAAACGAATGGAAATTGGTATGTATACGGGGATAAAAAATTTGCCCACGGTAGAGAGCAGGCTAAAAAATACCTATTGGAAAACCCCAAATTTATGGAAGAAATAGAAAGAAAAATCCGTCAAGCCCTCGGTATGGAAGAGGAAAAGGCTTCCAAGAAAAAGTAGTTTCTTTTTTATTCTTTATTTAAAATTTCCAGTGCTTCTTCAACACTTTTACCTTCGTGGACAATTGCGGCCATAGCCCTAACCATTTTTGCGGGGTCTTGGGCTTGGAAAACATTTCTACCAATAGATAGGCCTGCCGCCCCCGCTTGGATAGCACCATATACCATTTCTAAAACATCTTTGGCACTTTTCATTTTAGGCCCGCCCGCTATAACTACGGGAATACCCGCGCCTTCCACCACTTTGGAAAAGCTTTCGGGGTCTCCGGTGTAGGGAACTTTTACAATATCCGCACCCAGTTCGGCACCTAAACGGGCACAGTGGGCTACCACCTTGGGGTCATATTGGTTTTCTATTTTTGGGCCGCGGCCGTAAATCATTGCCAAAAGAGGTATTTGCCATTCTTCGCAAGCTTTTGCCACCTTTCCGAAATCCTGCAACATTTGGGGTTCGCCTTCGGCGCCCATGTTAACGTGAATGGAAACCATATCGGCGCCTAAACGCAAGGCTTCTTCAACGGTGCCCACCAAAACTTTATCATTTTTGTGGGGAGACCAGTCGGTGGAGGCAGAAAGGTGAACTATTAAACCTATATTTTTTCTTCCCTCTCCGAAAACTAAGCGAACATTTCCTTTATGAATAACTACGGCATCGGCTCCACCTTGGGCAACCTTAGTAACCGCCTCTTTTATGTTGGTGATACCTTCTATAGGGCCGGAGCTAACCCCGTGATCCATGGGAACGATAATTGTTTTTCCTGTTTCAGGATTGATAACATTGTTAAGTCTAATTTTTTTGCCTACACCCATTTGGGAAAAAAATATCTTATCCCCTCTTTTGGGAGCATAAAACCTAACAATTTTTTACTTTATGAGTGTTAAAGTTTTTCACCCTAAAACGGTTCTATTTCTTCACGCCTTTCCCTTGAACAAAAAAATGTTTAAATACCAATTCGAAGCTTTTGAAAAGGAAGGAATTCCCTACATTGCGGTAGATTATCCCGGTTTTGGAGAAGGCCCCAAACCTATAAACCTAGACCCCCGTTTGGAGGATTACACCGATTACATAGTTTGGAAGTTAAAAGAACTCGGAGTTCAAAAAGTTATCCCAATAGGGGTTTCTATGGGAGGTTATATCATTTTCGACCTATGGCGGAGATACCGCGATATGGTTTACGGAATGGTTTTCGTTGCAACCCGTGCGGAGGCCGATGACGAAGAAAGAAAAAAACAACGCTATCAACTGGCTGAAAAAGTTCTTAAAGAAGGTAAAGATTTCCTAATAGAGGCTATGCTGGAAGCCCAAACATCACCCGCTACAAAAAAAGACCCCAAAAAGATGTTCGAACTTAAATGCATTATGAACGAGGCCACCGAAGAAGGCATAGCCGCCGCCTTAAGGGCTATGGCCAAAAGGCCTGATAATACCGACCTTCTGGAAACAAAAAATGTTCCTACATTGGTTATAGCGGGAGCCGATGATACTAAAGTAACCCCTCCCGAAGTTGTTAGAAAAATTCACGAAGGCACCCGTTGTAGTAGGTTTGAAGTTATACCTAACAGTGCCCACTTGCCCCCGTTTGAAAATCCCGAAGATTTTAATCGTTTAGTAATTCCTTGGGTTAAATCCGTCCTTACCGATGGACATATTGAATGTCTTTAATTTTTTTTTCTTTTTTTTATTTAATTGTTAGGCTTTTTTAGTGTCGATGGAAAGGCTAGTTAATATATCGGACTCTTCTTCAGTTTACAGGCTAGACCGCTATTGAGGTATGCTTCATAAAAAATATTTTTTTAATTCTCAGGCTGGCTTTCAAAGAAAAAGAAATCAATAGACAATTTTTCTCTATGAATTTTGTAGATTTCGTATTCCGACGAAAGTATTTCATTTTCTCTATTTTCGGAGTATTGGCCGTTTTGGGTGTTATAGGTTATTTCACCCTTCCTAAGAAGTTATTTCCCGACGTAGAAAGACCCCACATAGTGGTAGTTACAAAATACCCGGGGGCAGATGCCGAAAATGTTGCCACCTATGTAACCATACCTATAGAAAGGAGATTGCAAACGATTTCCCTTGTTAGGAGAATAACCTCAACTTCCCTCGACGGGGTTTCCTCCATAGATGTGGAATTCAACTATGGGAAGGATATAAATGTTGCCGCCCTTGATGTTATTAACGAACTTAAAAAGGTTCAATTGCCTCCCGGAGCTCTACCTCCAATAATCTTTAAAAAAGACAGTTCCACCCCGCCGGTTATAGTTTTGGGACTGGCCCCCAAAGAGGGTAGTAAACTATCTTTAGCCGATGTAAGGGAGATAGCCCAAAACCAAATAAAGGATGAGTTATTAAAACTCCCCCACGTTAGGAATGTTGATGTTTTTGGCGGATACCAAAAAGAGGTGAGAGTTGAACTGGACTTAAACAGGTTAAGGGAATACAACCTTTCCCCCGCTCAGGTTTTAGCTGTTTTATCCTCCCAAAATAGGAACATACCTATAGGTATCCTCGTAGGGCCTAAAAATCAGATAACCCTAAAATTGTTAGGGCAGGCTGACCATGTTGAGCAATTAAAAAACCTTTTCATTACCCCCAACCTTAAGCTATCGGATATAGCAAAGGTATACATAGGCCACGCCGACCCGAGGAGCTTTTTCTTCTCCAACGGTAAAGAGGCGGTGGCACTGGCCATTCAGAGGCTGGAAAATGGAGACTATCTTAAAACCATAAACGAAGTGGAAAACCTTCTTCCCAAACTCCAAAAAGAGTATCCCTCCCTTCAAATATGGGTAGCCGACAGTATGAAAGGCATAACGGTTCAGTCCTTTATGAATATGCTCGAAGTTCTACGGGACGCGGTTATTTTCACCCTAGTTGTCATGTTCGTATTTTTGGCTAATACTCGCCTAACCTTAGGGGTTATCTTCTCCATCCCCTTTGTGTTTATCGGCTCTATGGGAATAATGCGGTTACTTAATATCGAGTTCAATATAGTTTCCGAGACCGGCCTAATCCTCGCCCTGGGAATGCTGGCCGACGATGCGGTGGTAGTCCTCGAAAATATAGAACGACATATTTCCGAACTAAAAGAGGATGTTAAAACGGCTGTAATAAACGGAACGAAAGAGGTAATGTTTGCAGTGGCCGCTGGTTCCTTGGCTATCACAGCGGTGCTTTTTCCTCTACTTTTTGTTGGAGGTTACGCCCAGAAAATATTCGAATTTTTAGTCACCACCCTAATAATAGCAATCTGGGTTTCTTGGTTTGTTTCGGTAACCTTCCTACCGCTTTTTGCCGCCTGGATATTCCGCAAAGGAGAAGTTAAACCCAATTTGGTGGATAGGTTTATAGAAAAATACATAATTCCTGTAATAGTCAACCCAATCAGAAACCTTTACGTGGCTTTGGTCGAAGGTTTTCTAAAAAATCCCAAAGTGATACCCCTCTATATAGCCTCCATAATGGCTTTATTTGTTCTATCCGTTAAGTTGGTTGTTCCCGTTTTGGGTAAAGACACCATGCCTCCTATGGATACAGGTGTATTAATAGGAACCGTGCAGTTGGACTCTACCCTTTCCTACCATCAGGTGGAAAAAATAGCCCAAAAAATTAACCGGATTTTTGAGGAAGAAAAAAAACACCACGGCCTTAAAAGGTATTACGTAGCTTTTGGAACCGAAGCCGGGGTTATTACCCTCGGAGGTGGAGGAAACATTCAGACCGCACGGGTTGTTTTAACTTATGTTGATAGGTTCCATAGGAAGGAGACCATTTGGCAAATAGAACACCGCTTAATGAAAAAAATCTCCCAAATAGAGGGGGTTAAACAGGTTAACCTAATGGCACAAGGGTCTACACCTCTTTCCTCCATAAAAGGGACGGTGGATACAGTCCTTATGTCGGACGACTATAAAGATTTGTTCCCTTACGCGGATAAACTTTATCAAAAATATTTCCACATAAAGGGAGCTTCCTCGGTTCAAATTTCTTGGCAACCCGATAACTTAGAAGTTCGATTCATTCCCGATTGGACAAAGATGGCCCTTTACGGTATTACCCTAACAGACCTGGCTCAACAGTTGGCCACCGCTATAAACGGAAGGGTTTCCTCCTACTACATAATTCCCAATGAAACCCCCTTAGGTGTGGTAGTTCAATTAAATTCCAAAGATAGGGAAGATATAGATGACCTGCGGTCGTTTATGGTTAAAACCTCCCGCGGAATGGTTCCTTTACAGCAGCTAGGCCGTTTAGAGGTTAAACCAAATATTCCTACCATAACAAGGGAAGGTTTAAAGTATTCCATCGATGTTTTGGTTTATAAAGATACCGCCCCTTCCTCCTTTGTAATAATGCAGGCCCACAAAATTAATGCCGAATTTGAGAAAAAACTTCCCCCTTACATGAGCCTTAAAGATATGGGCGAGTTTGGAACAATGAAAGAGGCCCTTACAAAGATGGCTATAGCCTTTTTGGTGGGGGCGGTATTTTCCTACTTTGTGCTGGTTGTGGCCTTTGAGTCCCTAAGTGCCCCGCTGGCCATAATCCTTTCCATACCTCTGGCGGCTATGGGTAGCATGTGGTTCTTACTTTTTGCCGATATGCACCGATGCGCCCCCGCAATGATGGGTTTAATACTGGTTTCGGGAATAATTATTAGAAACGCCATTCTGCTTATCGACTTTGCCGAAGATTATCTAAAACGGTTCGGAGATATTAAAAAGGCTCTGGTTGAAGCGGTTAAAGTAAGAACCCGCCCCGTTCTGATGACAGCCTTCGCCACCATTGCCGGGCTTATCCCTATCGCTATGCAAAAGGCTATAGGACTGGAAAGGCTGGCACCTCTGTCTATGGTTGCTATAGGAGGTTTGCTGGTTGGAACCTTCCTAACTTTGGTTTATGTTCCCCTTTTCTATTATTTGCTCTACAAATTAAGGAGTTCTTTATTCAAAATCTCCCCTCAAACCTAGTTCTTCTTTTTTTTCTTTATATTCCTTGCTTGGGTATTATCCAAACCTTAAATGACTCCTAAGGAGAAAAAGAACTTAAAACAACCTAAAATAGGCGTTGTAGGAACGGGTTATGTAGGCCTTATACAGGCCGTGGGCTTAGCCGAACTTGGCTTTGAGGTTGTTGCCTACGATATAGACCCGTTGAAGATAGAAAAGCTCAAAAATGGGATTTCCCCTATTTACGAAAAGGATTTGGATGGCCTGCTGAAGAAAAATTTAAACCGTCTACACTTTACCAGCCATGTAAAGGACTTGAAACAAACAGAGGTTATATTTATTTGTGTAGGAACTCCCCAAGATGCTAAAGGAAAGGCAAATCTTTCCTTTGTGTTTTCGGCGGTGGAAAGTTTAAAACCGTTGTTGGACGGTAAACAAATAATTGTTTTGAAATCTACCGTTCCCGTAGGAACCAATCGGAAGGTTCAAGAGCTGGTGGGGAATAAAGCCTTTGTAGTTTCAAATCCCGAATTTTTGAGGGAGGGAATTGCTCTTTGGGATTTCTTCAACCCCGAAAGGGTAGTTTTAGGTTTTGGTGAAAACACCCCCCAATGGGTTAAGGAAAAAATATTCTCCATTTATAGGTTCTTTCAAGAAAAAGAAATCCCTTTTGTGGTAACAAACTGGGAAAGTGCCGAGCTTATTAAATATGCCAGTAATACATTTTTGGCCATGAAAATATCCTTCGTCAACGAGCTGGCTCGGTTGGCGGAAAAAACGGGAGCCGACATAAAAGAGATATCCAAAGGTATGGGTTTAGATTCCCGAATAGGTCCCAAATTCCTAAACGCCGGCATAGGTTGGGGTGGAAGTTGTTTCCACCCTAAGGAGGTTGTTTTTATAAAAACTGAAAAAGGTTTAAAGGTTCTCGAATTCCACGAGTTGGAAAATTTGAAAGGAAAATCTATAAAAATCCTCTCTTCGGACGGCGAAAAACTTTCCTTAGAAAGGATTAAATACCTCTCAAGGCGTTTCTACCAAGGAGAAATTTACACAATAAAGCTCCCCCTCGGTAGGGAAATAAAGGTAACCCACGACCACCCGATGCTCGTTTTCGACGGAAAGACCTTTAAGGTGAAACTTGCCAACCAGCTCAAAGAGGGTGAAAAATTAGCAATACCCTTAAAGGGATTGAAATTTGAAAAACCCGTCGAATTGGACCTATTAAAGGAACTGTCTCCAAAGGTCGGAAGTCTAAGGTTCCAAAACAAAACCCTTGCAGTGGAAAGATTTAAGGAATTAAGACCCTATTTGAAAAGAAAACATCCCCACGACGTTAAGAGGACTGGAGTTTTAACACCTACCGAGGTTCTTACCTACGAGATAACCCTTAAAGGTGAAAAACTCGACGGAAAACTCTCAGCGGTAGGAAACGGAAAAAATACCCTACCGAGGTTTTTAAAACTCGATAAAGACCTTGCAAGGCTTCTGGGATATTTCGCCGCCGAAGGTTGGATTTCTCAAGAGAAAACCGCCAAAGGCTATATCCGCTACAAGGTGGGTTTTGTCTTCCACAGAGAGGAAACCGAATATTTAGAAGACCTAAAAAGGATTTTAGAAAAGCTCGGTCTTACCTACACAGTTGTAAGGAACGGAAACGCCGAGAGTGTGGTGGTTTCATCAACACCATTTGGAGTTTTGCTAAAAGAGGTCTTCGAAACGGGAACGAACTCCTACGAAAAGGCGGTTCCACCTCAAATATTCCTTTCGCCTGAAGAAATAAAGCTCGAATTTTTAAAAGGTTATTTGAGGGGAGACGGAAGTATAGCCGCCGCAGGTGGCGGGAAAAATCTTTATGTGGAGTTTGCAACCGCTTCCAAAAAACTCGCCTACGGACTTTTAATACTGCTTCAAAACCTCGGAATAGTGGCTTCGATAAGAAAAAAGAGGTTTAACAAATCAAAAGTTGACACCTACCTATTGAGAATTAACGGTCTTACGCAGTTGAAAAAGATAGTTCCACTTTTTGGGAAGAAAGCTGAAAAATACCTACCCGTTTTGGAGAATTACGAAAGAGAAATAAAACCCTTAGGGTTCGAAAAGTTCGGAAACATGGCCCTATTTGAGGTTAAAGAAATAGAAAAAGAACCCTACGAGGGATTTGTTTACAGCGTAGAAACCTCAAACGGTTGGCTCGTTGCCGGCGGTGGCATTTTGGTTCATAACTGCTTCCCAAAAGATGTTGAAGCCCTAATATGGCAATTCAGGGAGCACGAACTCGAGCCGAAACTTCCCAAGGCTACCAAGGAGATAAACGAAGAGCAACTCATATGGTTTTTCAACAAAATAAAAAAAGCCTACGGGGGGAACTTAAACGGAAAAACTTTTGCCCTGTTGGGTTTAGCCTTTAAACCCTACACCGACGACCTTAGGGAAAGTCCAGCCTTAAAACTAGCCGAGCTTCTTATAGAGGAGGGAGCTTTTATAAAAGGTTTTGATTATGTAAAGGGAGCAAGGGAAAATGTAAGGAAACTCGTTGAAGTAAAAGCTTCCACCCGCTACGGCTACGGTCTGACCGTCTACGACGACCTTTACGAAACAGTAAAAAACACCGACGGGATAATAATAGCGGTCGAATACAAAGAGTGGAACAAAGAGGATTGGAACCTTATAGGGGAACTTGTCAAAGAAAAAAAACTCTTCGACGGTAGGAATGTTTTGGATAAAGACCTTGTTAGGGAACTCAAACAAAAAGGTTGGCACTACGAGGGGGTGGGAGTAAGGATTTAAGTTCCTACAAAGGGAGTTTCTATAAGTTTTTTCTTCCCCCTTTAAAGGATATTTTTTTCATAACACCTTCTTTGCATCTAAGCGACAAAATCGGAAACCTCTTGGACAACCTTTTTCCATATGATTTTCACTAAAAATTTTTAATTAAAATCCTCAAACAAGGAGGTATTGAAATGAGCGAAAGCCAAGTTTTACTTCAACACCTAAGAGAACTGGAAGAAAAACGCAAAAACGGGGAAATAGGGGTGGTAGAGTTTTACAAGGGGTTGTTGGAAATTTTAGGTCAACTTAAAGATGCCCTTGTTCACGAAAATATAAGCGAAAACGATATTAAGAAACAGATTCCCCTACTGTTGGCCTTTATAAAATCCCAGATAACGGAAATGGAACACCGCGGGCATTAATTTCATAGTTGTTATGGCTTCTTTAAAATTACTCAAGTTGCTGGTTCTTTTATTAACAATTTTCTCCCCCTGGTTTATTGTTCTCTATATCCTTATATCGGCCTTTGAAAAAACCTATAAAGAACCCCAAGGGGATGTTATTAGAACCTTTCTAAGGAATACTCTAATAGCTTCCGTCCCATGGATTATTGCCTACGGCCTATATTTGGCTGTTGTTCATTACCTAAATCACTATTTGGGAACAAATATCGGAAATCCGCAGGAATTAATAAATCAATTACTGAACCAATTGCAGTAGAAAAGAAAGAAAAACTAACTTTTAAGGTTTTCTATAAACCTCTCCTTTTGAGATTTATAGCAGAGACGATTAATAAGTTCTATAGCCTTTATTGTTGCCTTAGGGTTGCAAATACCTTTCCAGGCGATATCGAAAGCCGTTCCGTGGTCGGGTGAGGTGCGGGGAATTGGTAATCCCAACGTCATATTAACCCCTTCGTCAAAGGCGAGCATCTTAAAGGGTATTAGGCCCTGGTCATGATACATAGCTAAAAAAACATCGTAGTTGTCCCTTTTTAAAAAGGCGGTATCGGGAACCAAAGGGCCTTCGCAGTTTATCCCTTCTTTTTTAGCTTTCTCTATTGCGGGGCTAATTATTTCAACCTCTTCGGTGCCAATATCTCCATTTTCCCCCGCGTGGGGATTTAAACCTAAAACCCCTATTTTTGGTCTCTTATCAAAAAACCTTATAAACTCCCTATGGATTAATCGAAGTTTGTTTAATATTCCTTCTCCGGTTATATGTCGGGGAACCTCCTTTAGGGGGATATGAATGGTTTGAAGAACTACCTTTAATTGTTCAGAATACATCATCATAGCGTAATCCTTAACGCGTTGGAAGAAAGCTATAAATTCCGTTTGACCGGGAAATACAAATTTTCCACCTTTTTTTGCCCAATATTTACTTATCGGTAAGGTAACTATTCCATCTATTTCCCCTCTAAGGACATCGGCCGACATTCTCCCTAAGTAGGTAACGGCAACAAAGCCGGCCGTTTCGGAGGGAGCAATTCCTAAAACCCCCTTAACACGGTTTAGGCTTATTAAATAAACCCTGGGTTTGGTTACTTGGGAAATGTCCCTTATAAGGGTGTATTGAAAATCGGGATTAAACCTTTCTATGGCATACCTTAAAACAATTTCTTCCCCGTAAAGGATATAGGCTTTATCTTCCTCAAAGGCGGAGGTAGCTTTAACTATACATTCGTAGGAAATACCTGCAGGGTCACCTAACGAGATGGCTATTTTTTTCATTCAAACCTCCAAAGGTTAGCAATTAAATTTCTCTTAGCTCCTTAGTATTTATAGAATGGCATGCCTAAGAGAACGGACATAAAAAAAATCCTAATAATAGGTTCTGGGCCCATAGTTATCGGACAGGCCGCCGAATTTGACTATTCGGGAACCCAAGCTTGCAAAGCTCTTCGGCAGGAAGGTTATGAGGTTATTTTAGTAAACTCCAACCCGGCCACTATAATGACCGACCCCGAAATTGCCGACCGAACCTACATTGAACCCCTTACCGTCGATGTGCTGGAGCGCATTATAGAAAAGGAAAGGCCCGATGCCCTTCTACCTACTTTGGGAGGACAAACAGGGCTTAACTTGGCGGTTGAGCTCTACGAAAAGGGAATTCTCCAAAAATACGGTGTGGAAATGATAGGGGCCAACTATGAGGCCATTAAAAGGGGCGAAGACCGCCAACTTTTTGCCGAAACTATGGAAAAAATAGGCCTCAAAGTGCCCCCTCGGGCGGTTGTTTCCTCTTTGGAGGAAGGTCTAAAAGCTATTAAGGAAATTGGTTTTCCCGTAATATTGAGACCTGCCTTTACCCTCGGGGGAACGGGAGGGTCAATAGCCTACAACATGGAGGAATTTGAACAAAAATTGAAAATTGCCTTGGAAGCTTCCCCTATTCACCAAGTGCAATTGGATAAGTCCCTATTGGGCTGGAAAGAATACGAATTGGAAGTTATAAGGGATAAAGCCGACAATGTGATAATTGTTTGTTCGATAGAAAACTTTGACCCTATGGGAGTTCACACAGGTGACAGTATAACCGTGGCCCCTGCCCAAACTTTAACAGACAAAGAATATCAAATTCTTAGGGACGCCGCCATAGCAATCATAAGGGCTATCGGGGTGGATACGGGCGGTTCAAATATACAATTTGCCGTTAACCCCGAAAATGGGGACTTTTATGTTATAGAAATGAACCCGCGGGTTTCCCGTTCATCGGCGTTGGCCTCCAAAGCAACAGGTTTCCCCATTGCCAAAGTAGCCGCAAAATTGGCCGTGGGTTATACTTTAGACGAGCTTAAAAACGATATTACCCGCGACACTCCCGCCTCCTTCGAGCCGTCTATCGACTATGTGGTGGTAAAAATCCCCCGCTTTAACTTCGATAAATTCCCTCAAACCGACCCCACCCTTACCACCATGATGAAGTCGGTGGGCGAGGTTATGGCTATCGGGCGAACCTTTAAGGAAGCCCTCTTGAAGGCTATTAGGAGTTTGGAAAAAGGAAGATACGGCTTAACCGATATGGATTTATCCCAAGTAGACGAAGAGGAGCTTATTAAAAACCTCATTACCCCCACCGAAAACCGTATTTGGTATATTGCCGAAGCCTTCCGCAGGGGCTTTTCTATCGACGAGGTTTACAACTATACAAAAATAGACCGTTGGTTCTTGGCCAACATAAAACAGTTGGTTGAAGCTGAAAATTTAATTAAAGAAAAGACTTTGGATACTATAACCGCCGATGAATTACGCCTGTTAAAGGAATGGGGCTTTTCCGACAAAGAGCTGGCAAAACTTTGGAAAGTTTCCGAAGACGAGGTTAGAAAACGCCGTAAAGAGTTGGGAATTAAACCTACAATAAAGGTCGTCGATACCTGTGCCGGTGAATTCAAAGCATATACACCTTACTATTACAGTTCTTACGAAAGGCCTTTCTTCATTTTAGATGAAAATAACAACCTTAAAGAGGTTTTAGACGAAGGTTAATTTCTCTCCTTTGTCGATTTTGTCTTTTTTAAACAACCTTTAAAAGGTTTTCCTGCTTAGAAAAATCCCTTTAAAAGTATTTGCGAATACATTTATATCCGAATATTCGGATAACAGCTTATTTCCAAGCAATTGTTAAGATTTCGTTAACACTTTCCAATCCCTTTTCGGAGGTTTAAAAATGGAAAATCTCCTTGTTTGGTCACTGATTTTAATTCCGTGGTTGTCCGCTTTAGGGATTTTTTTATTGAGAAAACACCTTGCGGCGGTTTTCTTAACCGCTTTTAACCTTTTGGTGTTAACCGCTTTATCTCTTTATCTGTGGTTTAACGGAAATTTTCCTGTAACTTTACAAACTCCAAAGTTTCTTGATTGGATTATCACCATTTACGACTACGGATTACTTTTTTATTTCCTAAAACAAGGTTGGGAACACAAAAACAAAGCTGTATCCCTCCTGGCGGTTATTCAGTTAATCCTCCTAACATGGGCACTGTTAATTATGCCTCACTCCGACATTGGAAATCTCTATATAGACAAACTCTCGGTGTTCATGTATTTAATTGTTGCCACCGTTGGAAGTTTGATAACTCTCTTCGCCACAAGGTATATGCAAGATGAAGACCCTTCAAGGGAGGCGGAATTTGTCGCCATCCTCGTTTGGTTCCTAGGGGTTATGAATTTTGCCGTTAGTGTAAACAACATAGAATGGTTTTTTGCCCTATTTGAAACCACCACATTGGCTTCCTATCTGTTGATTCGCTTCCGTAGAGACGAAATTTCCTTTAAAAATGCCCTCTTGGCCCTTTGGATGAACCAAATCGGCGGTATAGCTATACTGTTGGCGTTGCTTTTTGCCATTCACAAATATGGAATTACCCACTTTACCCAATTCTTGCAACATAAGGAGCTGGCCCTATTTCCCTTGGCTTTCCTAAGTGCGGCGGCCTTGGTAAAGGGGGCCCAAATGCCTTTCCACCGCTGGCTGCTGGGTGCTATGGTAGCCCCTACGCCCGTCAGTGCTATATTGCACTCGGCCACAATGGTAAAAATAGCCCCCTATTTGATTCTCAGACTTTCCCCCGTATTGCAGAATACCCTTTTGGCAAAGCTTCTAATAATCTACACCGGATTTGTTTTTGTTGTTACCGCTTTGCTTGCCCTCAACGAGGTGCACTTTAAGCGAATACTCGCCTACTCCACCATATCCCTGCTGGCGTTGATGATGCTCGCAGCCGCCGTAGGCACCCCCTTGGCCATAACGGTGGCCCTAATGCTAATAGCATTCCACGCACTGGCTAAAGCCTTGCTCTTTTTGGAAGCGGGCGTTATGGAAAAGCTCTACAAGGCCAAAACCATTTACGATATGAAGCACATTATTAACAAAGCCCCCGTTACCGTTTTCTTTATCCTCGTTGGCTTCCTCAGCATGACCATGGTTCCCTTCGCCATGTTTGTAGCCAAATGGCTCTTAATTTCGGAAATGGCCCAACTCCTTAGCAAAGCGTCCTACATAATAACAGTGGGAATATTGGCCCTCGGTGGTGCGATATTGACAGTTCTTTATCTAAAAATCCTAGGTATAGCCATAAACAGGGACGAAGAAACCTTTAAGGTAAAACTGGAAAAACAACCCTTTTTGTATGCCTTTCCTAATACCGTTTATGTGGCCCTAATACTGCTGGCAACCCTGTTGATTAGTCCCGTTTTAGCCCACCTTTTTGCCCCCATAACCGCC